>CAKSUH010000066.1 GCA_934500855.1 uncultured Eubacteriales bacterium | reverse complement strand
CCTCCTTTTCGCTTGCGGTTTCCACTTCTCTGCTCTGCGATCTCGCGGTCCGCCGCAAAGATTCCTGACTCCGGGTTCGCCGTTCTTGAATTTTCGGAAAACTTTTCCGAATCCCCTTGCAATTTTTCCTTTTTTGGATATAATAGTATATGTAAAAATATGCTTTTTGTGAACGGAGGAACAGACATGAACAAGATTCTGAAAAAACTCGATGATTTTTCCGGCGTTAAGGGTCCGCTTCTGGTCGTTGTGATGGACGGTGTGGGTCTTGCGCCCGACACGGTTTCCAATGCGGTAAAATCCGCTTACACGCCGAACCTTGATATGCTGATGGAAAAATACCCGATGGTCCCCCTGAAGGCACACGGAACGGCGGTCGGACTGCCCTCCGATGATGACATGGGGAACAGCGAGGTCGGGCACAATGCCCTCGGCGCGGGACAGGTATTCGCGCAGGGCGCCAAACTGGTTTCCAACTCCATCGAATCGGGCAAGATGTTTGCGTCCGACACATGGAAGAAGCTGATTGCCAATGTCAAGGACCATCATTCCACCCTGCACTTCCTCGGGCTGTTCTCGGACGGCAATGTTCACTCGCACATTGATCACCTCAAGGCGATGGTGACCGAGGCGAAAAAGGAAGGCGTGGCGCGGGTCCGTATCCACATTCTTCTGGACGGTCGCGATGTCGGCGAAACCTCCGCGCTTGATTATATCAATCCGTTTGAGGCGTTTCTGGACAGCCTGCGCGATGCGGACTTTGATGTGATGATCGCGTCGGGCGGCGGACGGATGCAGATCACGATGGACCGCTACGAAGCAAACTGGCACATGGTGGAAGAAGGCTGGAAAACCCATGTTCTCGGAATCGGCAGACAGTTCGCATCGGCGGCGGAAGCGGTCACAACCTATCGGAACGAGCTGCATGTCATCGACCAGGATCTCCCCGCTTTCGTGATTGCGAAGGACGGCAAGCCCGTCGGCACAATCGAGGACGGAGACAGCGTGATTTTCTTCAATTTCCGCGGAGACCGCTCGATTGAAATTTCCAAGAGTTTTGACGCGCCCGAGGGACAGTTTGACAAGTTCGACCGCGTGCGGGTCCCCAAAGTGGAGTTTGCGGGAATGCTGGAATACGACGGCGACCTGCACATTCCGAAGAACTACCTGGTCTCCCCGCCCGAAATCACCAATACCATGGGCGAGTACCTTGCCGACACGGGCATTCCGGTTCTGGCAATCTCCGAGACGCAGAAGTACGGGCATGTGACCTATTTCTGGAACGGCAACCGTTCGGGCAAATTCAATGACAAGCTGGAGACTTACATTGAAGTTCCTTCGGATGTGGTTCCGTTCGAACAGCGCCCGTGGATGAAGTGCGCCGAGATTACCGACAAGCTGATTGAAGCGCTCCGCTCCGGCAAGTACAAATTCCTGCGCGTCAACTACCCCAACGGCGACATGGTGGGACACACGGGTTCTCTTGCGGCAACCCGTTGCTCGATGGAAGCACTGGATCTTCAGATCGGCAGACTGTTGCCCGTGATTGACGAACTGGGCGGCGTTGCGATCATCACCGCAGACCACGGCAATGCCGACGAGATGTTTGAAATGGATAAAAAGACGGGACTTCCGAAAGTGGACAAGAACGGCAAAATGAAAGCCAAGACCAGCCACACACTCAACCCTGTTCCCTGCATTTTCTATGACAACACACCTGCGAAGGCGCACTACCGCGTGAAAACCGAGGGGCAGTTCGGACTTTCGGATGTTGCCGCAACGGTGGTCAACCTGCTCGGCTACGAAAAGCCCTCGATGTGGGACGACTCCATCATTGAGGTCAAATAAAAATGCCTTATCTGACGGAACTGCACGCGCACACCTCCGAGGTCAGCCGCTGCGCCCATGTGGACGCGGCGGGCGTGGTGGATCGCTACCTGAATGAGGGCTACACCTCTCTGGTCATCGCCAACCACTTCAACAACGACACACTCGACCGCGTGGGTCCCGATTGGAAAGCGCGCGCGGAATACTATCTCAACGGCTGGAGAAGCGCGGCACAACACGCGGGCGAACGGATGCACATTCTGCTCGGGGCGGAGATCCGGTTTCCCGAAAATCTCAACGACTATCTGATTTTCGGACTTGACGAGCAATACCTGCTTTCGCACCCCTATCTTTACGAGCTGAATCTGCGTGATTTTTCCGAACTGGCGCACGCGGACGGTCTGCTTGTGATTCAGGCACACCCGTTCCGAAACGGCATGACGCTCATGTCGCCCGATCGGCTGGACGGATATGAAGTGTTCAACGGTCATGTGGGGCATCAGTCCCGCAATCCGATCTCCCGCGCATGGTGCCGGATGCACGGAAAAATCCCGACCTCCGGAAGCGATTTCCATAATGCCGATTTCTACACGGACGCGGGCATCCTGACCGATGAACCGATCACCGACATGAAGCAGCTTTGCGCGGTCCTGCGAAGCGGCGACTATACCCTCCACTGCTCGGGTCCGCTTTCCGAACAGGAGGGACTGACCGATTTCCCCGCAAAAGAACTCTGACAAAAGGAGACCGATATGGCAAACAATCTCGAAGAACTGCGCGGAGTTTGCGCAAGCTGTCATGCCTGCCCGCTGGGAGACACACGGACCAATTCCGTATTCGGAGTCGGAAATCCCAATGCGGATCTGATGTTCGTCGGTGAAGCGCCGGGTGAGCAGGAGGACCTCAGCGGAACACCGTTTGTCGGTCGCGCGGGACAATTGCTGGACCGTTATCTGGAGGCGGTCGGCATCAGTCGGGAACAGGTTTACATCGCCAACATCCTCAAATGCCGTCCCCCGCAGAACCGCGATCCGAAACCCGAAGAAGAGGACGCCTGCATCGGGTATCTGCGCGAGCAGGTTCGCCTGATCCGACCGAAGATCATCGTCTGTCTCGGGAGAATCGCCGCCATGCGCCTGATCCGCCCCGACTATCGGATTACCGCAGAGCACGGAAAATGGGTGGAAAAAGGCGGTTTTGCGATGACAGCGGTCTTTCACCCCGCGGCAATTCTCCGCGATCCGCGCAAGCGCGAGGATATGTTGGAGGATATGAAAGCCGTCCGTCACCGACTGGACGGCGGACAGTAACGCGGCGGGAGCCTTGGCAAACCGAAATTGCCGAGCCGTTACATACAACAGGAGAACCCTTTTGCATTCTATGCAAAAGGGTTCTCCTGTATTACAATTACGGACAATACCGCAAATCGCGCCCGACCGAAGCGCCGCAGGGGTTTACGCCTGCGGGACATCCGCTTCGTTTGCGCTGTCCGAGCCGTTCTGACCGTCGTCGCCGTCGTCGCCGTCGTCGCTGTCATCCTCGTCCTCGGGCCGTGCAAGCTGTGCTTCCAACATCATATCCTTGACCTTCATCAGCCGCGTGGTGTTCCCGCGCTCGTTTTCGTCCAGCCGCATCCGGATGGTGCGAATGACCTCCAGATACTGCGGCATCAGGATATATTCCAGTGCGTTGACCCGTCGGCGGGTGCGCTCGATCTCTTCCGCAAGAAGCTGTGCGGTCTTTTCCAGCTCCGCCATCCGGAGCAGGTCCTCAAGGATTCCGTTCAGCGCCTGTACGGACGCGTCCAACTCGCCCGTGGTGAACGCCATACCGTAGTTGTAACTGTCGGTGTTCCCCTCGGCATAGACCTGAAGCCGAAAAATCGGCACATCCACGCTCATGCAATTGTGGAACGATACATCCAGCGTCCCCTCTTTTTTGGGGCAGATCAGCGCCTCTTCCAGCATCTGCGGCGGGTTGACCGCGCCCGCAACCGTGAAGCCGCCGTAAACCGTTGCGAGCGATTTCTCCACCTTTTCCCGCAACGCCTTATCCTCTCTGACGACATCCATAAAGCGGCGCATCAGCTCATCGCGTTTGTCCTTGAGCAGTTTATGTCCCCGACGGGCGGTCTGATAGCGGGCTTGGTACCGCTTCATTTCCATTCTGGTCGGGTTGACTTGTACGCCTGCCATTCCGCTGTTCCTCCCGCTTTAGTTTTCGGTCTTACCCTGCTTGCCCCAGTACTTGTCCAGCAGTGCGGGCTTGATACGCTTCATTTCCCCCTTGGGCAGGATGGAAAGCAGTTTCCAGCCGAGGTCCAGAGTCTCCTCGATCGACCGATTCTCATAGAAGCCCTGGTTGATATACTCCGCCTCGAACGCGTCCGCGAATTTCGCATACAGACGGTCAACGGGAGAGAGCGCCGCTTCGCCGAGCACCACCATCAGTTCTCTTGCTTCCTTGCCTCTTGCATAAGCGGAGAACAGCTGGTTCATCGTGTCGGCATGGTCCTCACGGGTCTTGCCTGCGCCGATTCCCTTGTCCTTCAGACGGGACAGCGACGGCAGAACATCCACGGGCGGCAGGCATCCCTTGCGGTAAAGTTCCCGCGACAGGATGATCTGACCTTCGGTGATATAGCCGGTCAGGTCGGGAATCGGATGGGTCTTGTCATCCTCGGGCATCGACAGAATCGGGATCATGGTAATGGAACCGTCGGACCCCATCTTCCGTCCCGCACGCTCGTAGAGCGTTGCAAGGTCGGTGTATAGATAACCGGGATAACCGCGCCGCCCGGGGACCTCTTTGCGCGCGGCGGAAACCTCACGCAGAGCCTCGGCGTAGTTGGTGATATCGGTCATAATGACCAGAACATGCATATTGCAGTCGAACGCCAGATATTCCGCGGCGGTCAGCGCCATACGCGGGGTATTGATACGCTCGATCGCGGCGTCGGACGCAAGGTTGATGAACAGCACCGTGCGGTCCAGCGCACCTGTCTTGCGGAAGTCCGAAATGAAGAAATCGGCTTCCTCAAAAGTGATACCGATTGCGGCAAAGACAACCGCAAATTTCTCGTCGGTTCCGCGCACCTTCGCCTGTCTCGCAAGTCCGTCGATAGCCGAAACGCCCGTCTGAATGAACTCGGAGGGATAGTAACGCGCCGCAGGGTTGATCGGCGTACCGTTGATATCAAGGCTCTTTTCGGGGATGATCCGCGCGCCGCCGTCAATCGGCTCGCCCATACCGTTGAAGATACGCCCGAGCATATTCTTCGACACGGGCAGTTCCACACCGTGCCCCGAAAAACGGACCTTGCTGTTTGCGAGGTTGATTCCCGCCGCCGATTCAAACAGCTGAACCAGCACATTCTTTCCGTCCACTTCCAGCACGCGGCAACGGCGGACTTCTCCGTCGGGCAGCTCGATCTCGCCCAACTCATCGTATTTCACGCCCTCGACCTGACGCACCAGCATCAACGGTCCGGCAACTTCCTCGATGGTTCTGTATTCACGGATCATGTCTTACTCCTCCTCGCGCGCCTGCTCGATGAGCCGGTCTGCCGCAGCGGCAATCTCCTGCTCGATCTTTGCAAATTCCTGTTTGTAATCGGCTTCCGGCACGCTCTTGGCTCTTGCAATCCGCTCGTGCACGGGCAATTCGCAAACCGCCTCGACATCCGCGCCTGCACGGACAGCCCGCAGTGCCTCGTCATTGTAGCGGAAAATCAGGTGCATCATCGCATACTGCTTCTCCAACGAGGTGTAGCTGTCCACATCCAGAAACGCGTTCTGCTGCAGGAAATCCTCACGGATGGACTGCGCCACATCCAACTTGATGCGGTCCTCGGGCGACAGCGCGTCCATACCAACCAGCTTGACAATCTCCTGCAGGTCGGATTCCTCCTGCAACACCTTCAGGCAACGCCCCGTCAGGTTGTTCCAGTCCTTGGAGATATGTTCCGAGAACCAGTCGGACAGGCGGTCGCGATAAAGCGAATAGGAGTTCAGCCAGTTGATTGCCGGGAAGTGCCGACGGTAAGCCAGAGACGAATCCAGTCCCCAGAACACCTTGACGATACGCATCGTCGCCTGCGAAACCGGCTCGGAAATATCGCCGCCCTGTGGGGATACCGCTCCGATTGCCGAAAGCGCACCCTCGCGGTTGTCCTCTCCGAGGCAGACCACTTTGCCCGCACGCTCGTAGAACTGTGCAAGGCGCGAGGTCAGGTATGCGGGATAGCCCTCTTCGCCGGGCATTTCTTCGAGACGGCCCGACATTTCGCGGAGCGCCTCCGCCCAACGGGAGGTCGAGTCGGCAATGACCGCAACCGAATATCCCATATCACGGAAATACTCCGCAATCGTGATACCGGTATAGATCGACGCCTCGCGCGCCGCAACCGGCATATCCGAGGTGTTCGCGATCAGCACCGTGCGCTCCATCAGCGATTTTCCGGTTTTGGGGTCGACCAGTTCGGGGAACTCGCGCAGAACATCGGTCATTTCGTTTCCGCGCTCGCCGCATCCGATATAGACCACGAGGTCCACATCACTCCATTTTGCCAGCTGATGCTGTACAACCGTCTTGCCCGAGCCGAAAGGACCCGGGACGCACGCGGTTCCGCCCTTTGCGATCGGGAACAGCGCGTCGATCGGGCGCTGACCCGTAATCATCGGATCCACGGGCGGCAGTTTCTTTTGGTAAGGCCTCGACACACGGACGGGCCACTTCTGCATCAGCGTCAGGTCCTCCATCGTGCCGTTCGGGAGCTTGATGCGCCCGATGCGGTCGGTGACACGGTAATCTCCCGTGCGCAATTCGACCAGCGTTCCGTTCATTTTCGGCGGGACCATGATCTTATGCAGAATCACATCGTTTTCCTGTACGGTCCCGAGAATATCGCCCGCGCCGACCTCTTCGCCGAAGCCCTTAGCGGCTTCAAAATGCCAGACTTTTTCACGGTCCAGCGCCGGCTCGTCCAATCCCCTGACCAGATTGGAGCCGACCTTTACGCGCATTGCTTCCAGCGGGCGCTGAATGCCGTCGAAAATATTGGTCAGAAGCCCCGGTCCGAGCTCCACCGACAGCGGTGCGCCCGTGGAGACCACCTTGTCGCCTCTTCCGAGTCCCGCCGTTTCCTCATATACCTGAATCGAGGCACGGTCGCCGTGCATTTCGATGATCTCGCCGATCAGCTTCTTCGGACCGACACGCACCACATCGAACAGGTCCGCTTCCCGCATTCCTTCGGCAATGACCAGCGGTCCCGATACCTTTCTGATTTTTCCTTCTACCATTCCGGTTACGATTCCTTTCCGTTAATTGGTGTCCTTGAAAAGAATGTCCGCGCCGACCGCACGCTCCACCGCACGGCGCAGGTTGTTCATACCGTATCCCATCGAGCCTTCCTGCCCGGGGATCGACACGATTGCGGGAATCGGCAAATCGCGGTATTTTGCCGTTTCGTCCTCCAACTCCATCGCAAAGTTTTCCGTGATAAAAATCACGCCGAATTCCTGCGATTTCGCCATCGCGTGCAACTCTTTTGCGGCTTCGGCAACACTGTCCGCCTCCCGTACCGCAAATCCGAGCGCCATAAAGCCCTGCACCGCGTCCCGCCGTCCGATAATTCCGATCTTATACATAACTCAGCCGCATCCTTTCCCGCAGGGCATCGGTCGCAAGCCCCACGCTCTTGCCTGCCAAAAGAATGCGCAGGTTCTTGACCTCGTACTCCCGCGCGATGAGGTATCCGACAAGGATCTCCGCGCCGAACGGCACCATTTTTGCCTCGCGTGCAACCTCCATCAGACCGTCATCCGCAATGCGCTCCAGCGCCGCCGCGGTTCCGTCGGCTTCGGCTGCCTGCTTTGCAAAGCGCTCGCACGCGGTATAGTGCAACCG
>CAKSUH010000065.1 GCA_934500855.1 uncultured Eubacteriales bacterium | reverse complement strand
CCTTTGGCGACGGATGAGGGCGGATCGACTTGGATACTTATATAATTCTATAGTAGGATAGAAAGGAATGGGAAGCCATGAATTCTGCATCCGTTCAGCGGCACCCGATCGCGCCCGTGTTTGACGGGAGGAGCCGCATTCTGATTCTCGGGAGCTTCCCGTCGGTGAAATCGCGGGAGGAACTGTTCTACTATGCACACCCGCAGAACCGTTTCTGGCGGGTCCTTGCGGGCGTGGTGCGGGACGAAGTTCCCTGCACGGTCGAGGAAAAAACGCGCTTCCTGTTGTCTCACGGAATCGCACTTTGGGATGTGATCGCTTCCTGCAAAATCCGGGGGTCATCGGACAGCAGTGTGGCCGATGTGATACCGAACGATCTTGCGCCGTTTTTCGCCGCCGCCCCGAAGCTATGCGTAGCGGTCAACGGCAAGACAGCCGAGCGCTTCTACCGTCGGTTTGACCTGCCGCAGGGCTACCCGGAACCAACGGTCCTTCCTTCCACCAGTCCCGCCAATGCCGCTTTTTCGCTTGAGCGCCTGACCGATGTATGGCGAAGCGCATTGGAACCGCTTTTGAGGCAATCCTGATACGGAATCCGGTATTTCGCATCTTCTGCTTCCGTATCTCTTGCTTTGCATTCCGGATTGTGCTATAATAATGGCAGATAACAAAAAACAGCGGCAATGCCGCATCGGAGGAACACCATGGCAGACAACAAATCCGTACCCTTTTCCTCACTCTACCCGTTCCGCCTTTCCTGCGTGACCAAGTCCCCCATTTGGGGCGGAACGCGGCTTGTGCGGGAGTGGGGCAAGCAGTCCGACGGGGACACGATCGGCGAAAGTTGGGAGCTGACCGTCCGCAAAGACGAAAAGAGCCGAATTCTCAACGGTCCGCTCGCAGGGCAGACGCTGGAAGAGGTCATCAGCCGCACCGGTCCCTCTTTTATCGCGCCCGATTATCCTGCGGGAGCCTTCCCGCTCCTGATCAAGCTGATCGACGCCGCCGACCGCCTGTCGGTGCAGGTTCACCCCGACGACGCTTACGCCGCGCGGGCAGAGGGCGACCGCGGCAAGACCGAAATGTGGTACATCGTGGATGCCGCCCCCGACGCGGAAATCATCTGCGGCCTGCGGGCAGGCGTGGGGCGCGCGGAGTTTGCCGCGGCGGTCCGTTCCGGAAAAATCGATGAAGTGATGCACCGTCAACGCGTTTGCAAGGGCGAAACTTACTTTATCCCCGCAGGACTTCTGCACGCAATCGGCAGCGGAATCCTGATTGCCGAAATTCAGCAGAACTGCGACCTGACCTATCGCGTTTACGATTACAACCGCCGCGACAGGGACGGAAACCTGCGCCGGCTCCACATTGAAAAAGCACTGGATGTGGTGCGCCCGTTCTCGGCGGACGAGATCAACGCGCTCCGCTTCTCCCGCCGTTCCGATTCTTTGGCGAACGGAGAGGTGCTTGCCGACTGCGAATTCTTCCGCGTGGAACGACTGACCCTGCACGGCACCCCGGTCACATTCCCCGACTTTGCGGGAATGCGCCATCTGCTTTGCGTGGACGGCTCTGCGACGCTGACCTGCAACGGCGTTTCCTACACACTTGCAAAGGGAGACAACACGGAAAGCTGGCTTCTGCCCGCAGGACTTCCCGCTTCCCTCTCTGGAACCGCAACGCTCCTCGTCTCCGCTGTATAAGGGGATGCGTTGGGAAAACTTCTTGGAAGAAGTTTTCCCAAACCCTTTCAAGAACTTTCAACACATGGGAAAGTGCGAACATCGTGACTTAAGGTAAGAATATTGCATAAAAAAGGCGCTCCGAATCCAAGATTCGGAGCGCCTTTTCGGCGTTTGGCGGGGTTCGGTACGCGAGATGGAAATCATTCAACATAAAATCGGGAAGCCGCCATGTTCGCACACGCCCCATAAATGCGTTGAAAGTTTTGAGGGAGGTTTGGAGGGAACTTTTTCAAAAGTTCCCTCCATCGCATCCCTCGCATCCCCCGCACCCCCCGCATTTCGTCAGCGGAAGGCACCGAAGATCCAGAGCACCACCGCACTCAGCCCGCAGAGAATCAGGAGGCAAGGAAGGACGATGGTCACAAAAGCCGCCAGAACGATTGCGAAGCCGTCGCGGAATCCGATGCGTTCCCGGTTCAGTTGCTCGGAAAACTCCTGTTCCTGCTTCTTGGTCGCTTTATGCAAGCCCCTGCCGAATATTCCGAAAGCCATACAAATCCTCCCTTTCTGCCCGTCCGAATCAGTCCTCGGCGAGCCTGACGCTCTTTTTCTCGGTTTTGGGCAATTCAAACAGATAGTTGCCGTTCTCGTCCAGCTTCCGCTCCGGGAAATGGCAGGCAACGAAATGCCCCGGCTCGATCTCGGTCAGCGGCGGCGGAACGCGGCGGCATTTGTCGCACGCCATGTAGCACCGCGTGTGGAATTTGCACCCGGACGGCGGCTTGATCGGCGAAGGAATGTTTCCCTCCAAAAGGATCCGCTCCTTGCTCAGGCTCTCCGGGTCGGTGGTCGGAATCGATGACAGCAGCGCGACCGTGTACGGATGCCGCGGGTCCGCAAACACCGTTGCGGCGCTTGCAAGTTCCACAATATTTCCGAGGTACATCACGCAGATGCGGTCGGAAATATACCGCACAACCGAAAGGTCATGCGAAATGAACAGATAGGTCAGGTGTTCCTTTTCCTTCAGCTCCTCCAGCAGGTTGATGATCTGCGACTGAATCGACACATCCAAAGCCGACACGCACTCGTCGCAAACCACGAACTTCGGGTGGACTGCCAACGCCCGGGCAATGGCGACACGCTGTCTCTGACCGCCGGAAAACTGGTGCGGATAGCGGTGAATCATATAGTCCTGCAAGCCGCACTGCCGCATGACCGACAGAATATACTGTTTCATCGCTTCCCGCGATTTGACGGAATTGCTCTTGAAGAACCTGTGCGTGACAAGTCCCTCTTCGATAATCTGCCCGATGGTCATGCGCGGGTTGAGCGAGGAATACGGGTCCTGAAAAACGACCTGCAAATCCTTGCGCAGCAGACGCATTTCCGAATACTTCAGCCGCGCCAAATCTATACCGTCGTCCAGCATCGCCTCGTACTTTTGAAATTCCGCGTCCTCCGCAAACGGCGCCTTCCGCTCCGCAATCTTTTCCTGCAGCTTCCCGATCGAAAGGCGACGGACCGCAATTTCCGCTTCTTTTGACCGGATCGCTTTTTTCAGCTTCGCGAGCTTTTTTTCGGTCCGTTTTTTTTGTGCTTCGGGTAGCTCCGAAAGCTCGTTTTCAAGCAGTTCCACCTCCGGGCGGAGATCGCGTACCGCCTCGTTCAGCTTTGCAATGCGTTCTTCGCAAATCGCCTGCTGATAAAGCAACTGTGCGCCCGCCTTGGTGTCGCGGGCAAGAAATCCACCCATAATCTTGGCAAGGTGCGCCAGCATGGTCTGCGCCTCGGCAACCGCCAGATTCTTCTCCTGAATATCAAAGAAAGTGGCATTCTCCCCCGCTTCCTCAACCTTTGCGCTGAGCGCGTCCGCCTTTGCCTGCTGCTTTTTCAGCCCTGCAAGATAGCGGTCCGCGTGGCGCAGGGTATCGGTGACATAGGCGGGGGCAACCGCCGCGCGCGGGATGCCGTAATACATCGTGGTTCCCGCCGTCTGGTCATAGAGCTGGAGCAGGACGCGCCCGAGCGTGGATTTTCCGCATCCCGACTCGCCCACAATACCGAGCGTTTCGCCCTCGTAGATATCCAGCGTAATATCCTCATTCGCGCGGACATAGAGCTGTTCCTTCTGAAAAAGGCTCGACTTCGCGATGGGAAAATACTTTTTAAGATTCGTGACGGATAAGAGCTTTCTGGTGCTCGGCACTGTTTCTCACCTCCTTTTCGGGATAGAAGCAACGAATTTTCTGACCGACGCCGATCTCCCGCAAGGTCGGTTCTTCCTCCAGGCATTTCTGCGTTGCGTACTTGCATCGCGGCGCAAACTTGCATCCCTTCGGCAATGCCAGCGGATGCGGCACCACGCCCGGAATCGGCTCCAACTTGTGCGTGATATTGTCAATACGCGGAATGCTGTACATCAGTCCTTCGGTGTACGGATGACTGCTCGGACAGTTGGTGAAAATCACACGGGCGGAGCTTTGCTCCACAACCTGTCCGCAGTACATCACCACAACATCGTCCGCCATTTCGTTGATGACACCGAGATCGTGCGTGATAAAGATGATCGATGTGCCGTTTTCTCTCTGCAATTCGTTCATCAGGTGCAGAATCTGCGCCTGAATGGTCACATCCAGCGCCGTGGTCGGTTCGTCCGCAATCAGGATTTTCGGACGGCAGGCAAGCGCCATTGCGATCATCACGCGCTGCCGCATACCGCCCGAAAGCTGGTGCGGATACTGTCTGATAACCGCCTCGGGGTTCGGAATCTGGACCGCGTAAAGCATTTCGAGCGCTTTTTTCATCGCTTCCCGCTTTCTCATCCCCTGGTGAATCATGAACGGCTCCGCAAGCTGCTTTCCGATGGAGAACACAGGGTTCAGACTGGTCATCGGCTCCTGAAAGATCACCGAAATTTTGTTGCCGCGGATGTCATACATCTGCTGCTCGCTCAGCTTGGTCAGATCGGTCCCTTCAAACAGGACCTCGCCCTCGGCGATATAACCGTTGCTGTCAAGCAGGCGCAGAATGCTCATTGCGGAAACGCTTTTTCCGGATCCCGACTCGCCGACGATACCGATGGTCCGCCCCGGTTCCAGAGAGTAGGAGACATCGTTGACGGCTTTTACAAGTCCCTTCTTCGTCTTGAAGTAGGTATGCAGATTTTTCACTTCGAGTAATGCCATACTATCGCCCCTCTCTTATTTCTCCGCATTGGATTTCGGGTCCATCACATCACGGAGCGCATCTCCGATGATATTGATACAGACGGTCGTCACGGCAAGGAACAGGGCGGTAAAGAGCCACTGCCACCAGTAGTTGTTCATAATGGTCATGTTGTTGGCGCCGTTGAGCATATTTCCCCATGTCGGGCGCGGCGGAGTCACGCCGAAGCCGAGATAGGAAAGCGAGGATTCCGTCAGCATACAGGTTGCAAAATCAAGAGTCAGCGTTACAATGATGATGGAGATCACATTGGGCAGAATATGCTTGAACGCGATCTTCGTCTCCTTGACGCCCATGGATTTTGCCGCCATGACATACTCGTTTTCGCGGGCAACCAAGACCTGCGCGCGCACCAGACGAGCCAACCCCGTCCAGGACAGGACGCCCAAAATGCACATCAGAAGAAAGATCTTCGCATTCTCACTCCACGGCATATGCCCCATAACGGAGGAGAGAATCATGGCAAACGGCAGAAACGGAATCGCCGCAAAAACCTCTGTCACGCGCATCAGCACGATATCCACTTTGCCGCCGAAATAGCCTGCAATACATCCCACAATAATACCGATGACGGTGGAAATAATAACCGCCACACCGCCGACGGTCATGGTCATCTTGGAGCCGTTGACGATACGCTGAAAGATATTCGCGCCGTTCTTATCGGTTCCGAAAAGATACCCGCGGTTGCCCCACTTCTGAAGCAGGGTTCCGTTTTCATCGGTTGTATAGGTCTGGAAACCGCCCGCATAGATATGCGCAGCCGTTTTCGTCTTTCCGGGAACATCGCACTGGTCCAAAAGATCCTCGCCCCAGCTGTAGACATTTCCGAGATTTGTCACCCCGGAATAATGGTGAATTCCCGTTGAAATCTCCGTAAAATACTCTCCGGACGCCAGCTTCGGCGGCGCAACATAGGAACGGTTCTGATTCTTGAAGGAACCGCCGAAAACCAAGGTATGGTCCGACAGCATATACGCCACCGTGGTGGAGGTTGCGTATACATGCTCAACGGTAGCGCTCTCCCCGTTTGTCCCGTGCTTTCTCAGCAGGTCCCTGATGGAGGTGCCGCTCTTGTCCTCAAAACTGTACTTCGGATTTTCAAAGGTATCCAGTTTTGCCGTTCCAAGCTCCAGAATCTTGTTGCCGCTTGCCCGAACGCCGACGATATAGTTGAGCGTAAAGGCAATATCTCTCAGCATCAGCCCGTTTTCGGACAGAAGCTGAAAATCCGCCATGTTGCTGTAGGAGTTTTTGTTTCCCCAGAGATAAAAGGTCCCGTCCTCCATCAGGAGCGCCGTCGATTGGTAACCGCAGGTCAGCTTTTTGATTTTGGAGACATCCACGCCGTTTTCATACAGTTCTTCCGGAATGGGCAGGATAAAAGCGGAGTCCGCAAACTCCTCATATCTGCCGTACTGACCCAGTTTGTAGTTGCCCCAACCGTAAATTTTGCCGTCCTCGCCGATGGCAATGATGTGGTCGATGCCCGCTGCTACCATGGCAATCTTTGCGTTCTGCACTTCCTCGGGAATCTTCGACACATCAAACCCCGTTGTGCCGATCCGGGTTGCGCCCCAGACATAGACCTTTCCCGCATTGGAAAGCCCGACCGTAAAGGGACCGTAAGAGGAAATCTGTTTGATATCCCCCTTCAGTCCGGACGGCACGCTCATCATGCCCATTGTGGGAGACAGATTCTGTTGCGTGGTTTCGGAGTAGGCGTCGTCATACTTCGGCATGAACAGCGGTCCCACAAAAGCCAGCACGAACATGGCGATTACCACGACAAGTGCCACAACGGCATATTTCTTTTCAAAAAAGCCTTTCAGAATTTGTCTGCCCGGGCTGAGAATGACCTCCACATCCTGAATCCTCTGCTGACCGTACCGATCCGTTTCCAGGACCTCGTCCGCAAAGGTCTTGCTGCCGCCGAAAAAGAGGCGTCTGAAGAATCCCGCGCGCTTTTTCTTCGGTTGCGCAGTCTCAGAGGAATGCTGTATTTTCTTATCTTTGCTCATAACTGTATTCCTCCTTTCGGTTACTTGTTGACGCGCACGCGCGGGTCGACCAGACCGTACACAATATCAATGATGAGGTTGCCCAAAAGCGCGATCAGCACATAAAACAGCTGCATCAGCAGAATCAGGTCGTTGTCGCTGGTGTTGAGCGCGTCGATCATGACCTTTCCCATGCCGTTGATGGCGAATATCTGTTCGATGACAACCGAACCGGAGAAAATGCCGAGAAACCATCCCACCACCAGCGTTACAATCGGAACCAGCGCGTTCCGCCATGCGTGCGAGTAGATAACCACCTTTTCCCGCAAGCCTTTGGCACGCGCGGTTTTGATGCAGTCCATCGACAGCGCCTCAATCATGGAGGCGCGGACATAGCGGGTCATTCCGCCGAGCGAACAGAAGGTCATCACGATCAGCGGAAGCGCCAGATAGTACATCCGATCCAGCAGGAACCGGAAGCCGGTATAGTCCGAGCCGGGAGTCCCCATGCCGTAGGGCGGGAAGATGCCGAGCAGCGAACAGAACACCCATATGAAGAGAATCGAAATCAGAAAGGTCGGCAGGCTGTAACCGATGATGGTCAGGATCTGCATAACCCTGTCTCCCAGCTTTCCGCGTTTCACCGCACAGTGAATCCCGAGCGGAATGGTGATGGCAAGCGCAAAAATCGTGACGAACACATTGATAAAGATCGTATTCTTCATCGGCTCCCGGACAACATTCAGCACATCGTCCCGATAATACTCCGAATAGCCGAAGTTCCCCTGCAACAGCCCTTTGAAGCCGCCTCCGGTTGTGTTTCCGGTTGCCGGATCGGTGTACGGGTACAGACCCATCCAGCGCAGATACTGCACGAATTTGTTATTGATATCGGTCCCGTATTCGCAGGAAT
>CAKSUH010000064.1 GCA_934500855.1 uncultured Eubacteriales bacterium | reverse complement strand
GGGAACACCTGCGAAAATCCGCACGCGCTTGAAATCACCGTCTGGAACGGTGACGGCGCTTTCCGCCTGTATGAGGACCGCGAGGACGGCGCCGAATGCCTGACGGTCATCGAAACCGCCTACAGCGCACAGACAGGAACGCAGACGGTAACCATCCGCACCGAGGGTGACCGAAGCGTCCTCCCTCCCGACCGACGGCTGTCGCTCCGCTTCCCGAATATCGTCTCCCACCACCCCGCCGACGAATTGCTTGCCCCGCAAACGGGCGATGTGACCGTCACGGTCGAGCGAAACGGACAGAATACCGCCTTCGAAGCAGATACCTACGCAGAAGCCACGGTCACGCTGACCGAATATGACCCTGCCGCGACCTACACCGTCCGCGTCACCGTACCTGCCGTGGATGTTCTGACCGAGAAGAAGCGCGAGGTCATCGCAAAACTGCAAAAAACGCAGGCAACCTTCTCGGTCCGCAGAAAGATCGCAGAAAAGGTGCAGGCGGCAGAGAGCGTTGACCGTTTACACGGTTGGATCCTTCTTTCCGACCTTGATAAAACAGAAAAAAAGCGTCTGTGCGAAACGCTCTTTGCAAACGAAAACGCATAAAGAAAAGCCGTGCGGAGAGCCTGCACGGCAATAAAAACGGTATTTCAGGCAAAAAAATCGAGTGTCCATATCAAACCATCGGGTCTGTTATGAACACTCGATATGTGTCACTCACACAATCCGGATATTTTCGGCAAAATGTCATGGCGGGGATGAACTCATGTCGGGATTCCCGCCTTGGCATCCGCAAGCATCATTACGGCTCTAACAACTCGTTTGTAAGCTGCGCTTTTGACCCCGTAATCCCCTTATCGGAAGCCCCTTAACTATTCGTTTGCCTGCTCGGCAGTCCACTGTGTTTTCATTATTTCTCTTTCCTTTTATATGTGTTGTATTCGGCTAAGCCTCACTGAATGCAGACGCCACTTCCCCCGGCAACAATCGGTGTTGCCGGGGGAAAGAAGTCAGTACGGTTTTGTCCACTTATTGTCAGTATCCATTTCGTCGTAGTTGGTATTTTCCTCGGTCGGTGCATCGGTCGTTGCATCGGTTGCAGGTTCAGTCGTATGATCCACCTGACCGCTTTCGGTCGGTGCCGTTGTTCCGCGCGTCTCAATCCCCTCCTTTGTACAGGAAACCGCAGTCAGTACCATCGCCAAAAGAAGCAGGAATGCCAAAATCAGTTTCAGATATTTCATAGAATGCCTTCCTTTCTGTTCCGGTCAGTTTGTGCTGGAAACGAGCGATTTCAGATATGCGTTGTCCGAATACTCCGCATCCTTCAGTGCCTCGGCGGCAATTCCTCTGACCGTGCGCGTATGATCCGCCTCCACAATCATGGAATGATACAGCAACTCATCTTCACCGAGCAGGAATGTCACGACTGCAACCATGACATACTCCGTATCTGCATCCAGTCCGTAAATGCACCCCCGGAACAGCATGGACTTGCCATCCTCGCTCTCGCTCCAATAGATTCGGTTAACCTGCTTTTTGTCGCGCCCACCGAGAAGGTTCAGATTGTATTCCTCTCCGCCCAGTTTGGTTGCATTCAAATCCGTCTTTTTCACCAAAAACAGCTCATAAACGACATTCTCGCCTACCTGTGCAATGTTATTATAGAGTGACTTTGCAATGCTGCCGGAAATTGCCATGGCATTCGGCGCCTCGGTGCGGATTGCGGCACCGGCGTTCATGGCAAAGTCCTCCTGACGGAACACATATGTGGAAAACAGGAAGGTTACCGTTTCCCCGATCGCTTCGTATTTGAAAGGAGAGGTACTCACCGTAACGGTCTTGTCTCCGTCTCGCAGACTCCAGTTTGCAAGCGCTTCCCCGTTATAGCTGTCAAATGCCGGAATCAAGAGACCGTTTGCCGCAATGGCTTTGGCGGCACTCCAGATCGCACCTTGATCGGTAACCGTCAACGATCCCCCATCGTGTCCCTTATACGCAAAGGTATTCCGTTCCGTCACTGCGCCGGATCCAGACAGATTCAGCTGAACATCCGCCTCCAAATTGACTGCAGTGGGAATCTCATAAACAATCAGGGACTGCACCGTTCCGGCTTTTCCCAATGGGTTGTAGTTCAGAACCGCTCGATTTTTCAGGTTCAGAGTTGCTGTCTTGGCACAGCAAAAGTAGAACAGTGCAGTGGTTCCGGTACGCCCATTGGTTGCCCCGCCGTTCTGCTTCAGGGTGGAATTGTCGATATGGACTGTTACATCACAGATTCCCGGCTTCGCCCAGCTGTTGTGCGAATAGGTGGCGATAATCGGATCGCCCGCAACGGCGGTTTTGGTGATTGTGGAATTGATGACATTAAAGGTCAGCGGAACGCCCGGCGTGTTGCCCTGCAGGTTGACCAACAGTCCCGCTCCCAGCGTCCATTCCACATTCTCCAGCGTTCCGACCGCTTCCTTTCCGGCGGTGTTCCAGAACCGGAAGCCGTGGGTGGTGTCGAATTTCAGATTCTTCAGCGTGAAACTCTGAAAGAATTGGAAGGTATAGCCCTGCGTTGCAGTGATTTTGTGTTTCTGCTCACCACCATCGATTGTTACATTCGTTCTGATTTCCTTATTATAAGCCGTCCATGTCACATCTCGCAGAAGCGTAACCGTGTCCCCATCCTGTGCGGCATCAATTGCCGCTACAAGCGTGGCGTACTTCGTGTCACCGATTTTTGCCTCGTTCCCCTCCTCCGCAAAAACGGATCCGGGAAACAGCAGGATACAGGAGAAAGTTATCAGACCGGCCAACAGGATCGAGCAGATTTTTGCTGTTTGTCTTTTCATAGGAAACTCCTTTCAATGCCCGTTGCTCAGATAAGCAACATCGTTATCGTAGAGAACATGATCTGCAACCTGCCCGTTGCGATAGGTCAACACCAAAACATCATCGTTCGCCACAAACAGGTGATCCTTACATTTTTCCGAAGTGAAGAAGAACCGGTTATGCGCGGCGTTGACGAAAACGATGCAGTCCTCCGCGTGCTCCCAATAGGAAAGCGGACCCGTACCCAGCGGCATCAGCGCCCACGCCGGGTTCACGCGCGGATAAAGCGTCATCGGTGAGGAACCGATTCCGTGGTGCGCGATCTGGAGCACGTCGCTTGCAAACACTTCATTGCTGTAGATGGCTTCCATCACAAACGCAACCTCGGAACCGATGTCCCCCATCATCATGGTCTTTACGCCGGCAGTCTCGATTGTCCAACACATACTGGCAGTGTTCCCGTAACTGATTTTGTTCGGCACAAAGAGGTCTGCCGTATAGAGAATCCGAATCTTCGCGCCATGAATCATCATCACCTGTCCGGGATGCGCATTGGTTACTGCCGCCCCGTTGTAGTGTCCGACCAGGTTGGTTACAACGCCGTTTCCACCGGCAGTCCCATCTCCGTCAAACTGTGATTCGGTTGGGAAATTGTAGATGAAGCGTTCCACCGTAACACTGTTTCCGTAGGATGCGGTGAAATAAGGAAACATACCCACATGGTCACTGTGCGAATGCGAGAAAATCCATGCCGCAATAACAATGTTGTCGGGGTCAGGTGCCTGTTTCCGCAGGATCTGATAGAGCCGATCGGCGTTTTTCTGCAAGCCGTGCCCGCCGTCCATGACGATAAAGCTACCGTCCTCCAACCGCATGATGTAGCACATTCCGTTCATATAACCCGCATCATAAAGCAGACCGACCTGCGTCAGGGTTACATCGCAGACCTTCTCCACCGGTTTCCGGTTGTCCTCCTCCCGCCAACCGAGGGCGGAGGTGTCGGTACTTTCAATCACCGCACGCAGAATCCGGTCATTCGGTGTATAGAGAATCGTTAAAATATACCGATCACGGTAAAAAGTCAGAAAACGGTTCTTCGCGTTTTTAGTTTTTCCGGTTGTCATGTCTCCGGCATAGAGACTGTAGCCGTCGGATATAATCTTGGACTGATATGCATCGGCTTCCGCCTCGGTAACATCTTCAAACAGCACCAACATCGCAGTGGAGGTGCTTTCATAGGTGCCGCTTGGAGTCTTTCCGCTGAAAGCGGGAACCATTTTCAGCAGATCGGTTCCCTCAATCACGATCGACAGATTTTCCTCCAGCAGAATGGTTTTGGCACTCCTGTCGCAGGAAGTCGTCAGCGTTGCCAGCAGCTTCAGAATTGCCGTACTGAGCAGATCGGCATCCATTGCCACCGCGCAGAGCTTGTGTCCCTCCACCGTAACCAACGCCCCGCCGTAGGGCATCCGCGTTCTGACCGTTTCGCAGACCGGGTTGTCAACCGCGCCGATGAAAATTTCATAGCTTTCGGTGTCGGGTTCTTCGCCCACACGCCGGCTGTCCTCACGGCATTCCGGCGTAACCCCGGTCAGACTTTTGATTTTGTTTGCAACCCCCTGCGCATAGTTTCTTGCATCCATATCGTCCATCGGATAGACAATCGGAACGGCTTTTCCGTCCTTTACCACGGGAAACCGACTATCCGTGCCGGGCGCATCCGTTCCGGAATCTCCGGGAACGGTCAGACTTCCGGATACCCCCGTATCTGCCGGATCATTCGTCTTTCCCGTGCAGGCTACTGCCGAAAGGATAAGCAGAAGTGCCAGCAGGCAGGAGAGTATTTGTTTGATTCGCTTCATCTGTATCCCCACGGTTACTGCGCAAGGAACCATGCGTCCAGCTCCTGCAGCTTTTTGTTCAGTGTCTTTTCGTTGGTTGACCACGCACCGGAGACCGTGCCTTCGTTCTTTGCAACACTTCTCCAAAGCTTCTGCTTTGCGCCGTCCAGCGCAATGGAATACTGCTCACCGAAGTCAAAGTCTGCGTTATCGAGAATGATATCAAAAATCTGCGCCGATTTTGCGGTACCCAGATACTGCGCCTTCATAATCTTTTCAAAATAGTACGGTCTGGAATTCTGATAACTGAGGTGGTTGGCGTATTCCAGGTAAGCACAGCGCTTGGCATTCAGTTCGGCGCTCCCCTTCATAATGCTGGTAAAGCTGTGGGAGTCCTGCGTACCGGAGCCGTATTTCTCCTGCTCTTCGTCATATTTCGGCAATGGGAGCAGTCCGTACTTATCCTTCATGTTACGGAATGCCTTGTTCTGCTCGGCATAGCGGTAGATGACATCGATATCAAAAAGTGCGTGCCCATCGGCAAACATTTTGTACTGCTCGACGGAGTTGCCGATGGATCCCTGCGATTTTGCAATCAGCCAAACGCCTTCCTGACGGTACAGGCTGATCAGTTTGTCCATCGCATCGGTCATTTTGGTATTTCCCGCAACATTCCAGCTGTGCGTACCGTCCTCGTTGGTCACGGTCAGGTCAAGGTTGAACGCATACAAAAATCCGTCATACGCCTCGCAGTTTGCGTTTGAGAGCAGACCGTAAATATCGCTCTGGTTTTTGATTCCATCACCGTCATCGTTATAAATCTTTGCGTACTCATAGAGTTGGCTGTAGGTCCACTTGCCCGCCTGTACCATGTCATACAGATCGTCTCCGCTGTCATCCGAAATGATCCCCTGTGCATAGCAAAGGCTACGGTTGAAATAAGTTGCCATCAGACGGTTATAGGTGCAGAGGTTGTAGTCACCGACGATGTAGTAAAGATGCCCGAAAGCCTGTGTATTCTCAACGAAGTTTTGATTGTACCACGGTCTATCCAGCTGCAGGTACGGAGTATCTGCGGCGAGCAAATCCACATAGTACCCGCGCAGATTTTCCGCTACGGCATATGCGGAATAGTTGACCACAATGTCGTACTCGTTCAGCCCGGATTTCGCATCCTTTTCGACCGCCTGATTCAGCGCACTTGCAGAACCTGCACCGTCTTTGAACGCGACCTTCAGCGAAAGTCCGAGGTCCTGTTCGATCTGCATATTGCGCTTGTAGAGCGCCATTTCCAACGCATCGTTGGGCTTCTTATAAATACCGGGATCCATTGCCCAGTAGGAGGTTTCATCGGTTCCGGCGCAAAGTACGGTCAGCTTGTCGCCGCCGAAATTCAGTCCGGACGGGTCAAAATCGGTTTTCTGTATCGGTCTGCCCCATTCATCGGTTTCAATTTCGGTTTTGGGATTCTCATTGGAATCACTGTTCCCGCCGGTCTGATTTCCGGGATTACTCGGCTTATCGGAACAGGCCGCAAGAACAGGCAACAGCATCAGACAGACAAGGAATAATACCAGTATTTTTTTCATATCGTTTTCTCTCTTTCTCGGCTTCGGAATCCGTCAGAATTCCATTTCGGTACTGCCCATGCAGGCACAGATTACATTTAGCGCACGCTCCTGAATGTACCGATTGTTGTAGTTGCATCCGGTCTCCGGTGCTTTGATGAACTTTGCACCACCCAGCGAGCACGGAATCAGCACGGTGATCGGATCGACCAGACGGTAAAATCCGATGTTCCCGCCGTCCAACCCGTGGTGCGCCAGCTGCAGAAAGTCACTTTTCAGAAGCGCTGCATCGGTGTGGTCGCGCACCACTGTGGGGCCGGTGGATGTCGAATCTCCGACCACCATCATCCGGTGTGCGGGACCCGTGACCGTGAAGATCAGGGACAAGCGGTTGAAGGATTTTGCATCGCTTAGCTTCGGATCATCCTCCCAGGTATAGAGCATTCGGATTTCCAGATTATCCACGGTCAGAACATCGCCCGCGTGCGGCGTTACTTGTGTGCATCCCAACAGTCCCGGAATTGCCGCAATCCTTGCCTGGTCATTCTCCGGAAAGGATACCGGAATATCGGTGCAGGCGCAAATCTTAGACACCGTGAGCCGCTCGCGGAGCGCGGGCGTTTTTGCGACGATCTCCAGCGCGCCGTAGTGATCGCCGTGCGCGTGCGAGATAATCCAAAGATCTACCGTCGGATGCCCGTCGGATTTTTCTTCGAGGAGGGACACGAGCTTTTCCGCGTCCCTTTCGGTTTCACCGCCGTCAATGACCAGCAGCCTTCCGCTGTCAGTGACGAAAACATAACCCATTCCGGCGGCGGGCCAAACGCCCTTTGTAAAGCATTCGTCTTTTCTTGACGCTTCGGTACAAAGCTGAATCAGAGTTCCCATTGATTTTTCCTCATTTAAGCCTCTTCGATCATTTCCGCTCCGAGAAATAAACTTCCAACATCCAGATCGTTTTCATTCGAAGAGCAAATGATATCCTCTTTGCAAAGAGAAAGCAAGTCAGCCTGCGGCATCGTATAAGTGTGTTTCATGTTTTTCTCCTCCTTCGGTTCAGTCATTGATACCGGCAATGGTTTTCAGCAACGCGGTTTCCTCCGCCGTCCATGTCACGGTGGTATCCTGCAGAGCACGGGATGCAACCTGCGCCAGCGAGCGGCAGTTGTCTGCTTCGGTGTAGTCTGCATAGTAGGTCGCTGTCTTTCCGTCGGCATAGGTGACTGTCACAAATGCGCTCCAACTCAACTCGGTCTGATAGTTCGCTTCATTGATGTTCATCAGAACCGTGCGGAAGAACTCACCCTCGGTCACCCAACGGAAGCCCTCTTTGGCAGAGGTGTAGGAAACCGAATTCGCTTCGGTCAGCGCCGCAAAGCTGCCGCCGTTCAGCACATCCTTGCGGGCAACTCTCACACCGTAAACAGCGGACGCACCAAGCGTTTCATAGAATGTCTTATCAATCTGCGTACCGAACCGGATTCCGGTGGGAAGATCCAACCGGATAGATGCGCCTGCTTCGTTGGTCACGCCCATCGTAACCGGAACAAATGCGGTGGCGGCGGTCAGGTTGATGACCTCGGTCGGGCTGTACAGCTTGCCTTCCGCCGTTTTCATGGCAACCGTTTTGCAACGGAACGCACTGCCTTCCCCGAAGGAGTTCACAACGCAGTAGCC
>CAKSUH010000063.1 GCA_934500855.1 uncultured Eubacteriales bacterium | reverse complement strand
GTGACCTGTGACCTCCGCCATGCGAAAACGCGGATCCGAAAGCCAGGAGTGGAGATCCACCACCTCGCCCGGTCCCATCAGCTGTCCGCCGCAGTTGTCCGCTTTGCCGTTGCGCTCGCCGGGGCAGAAAACCGTTATACAGTTATGCGCAACCGTCTGCTTGTTGTAGCTCATGTCGTGTGGGGACCCATAATGAATATAAGCCCCCGAATCCGATGCGAGAATCCCGCGGTAGTAAAGCTGAAAATGTCCGAAATCCATGTGATGATGGTTTGCCGTCCAAAGCCCGCCGATTTTCATCAGCGCCATTGCGTCGCGCGACTCGGGGGAAATGTCATATCCCGTGCGCGCCATCGTCACCCCGCAGGGATCCTTGTAGTGCACAACCGTGGGATAGGTTTCCCCAAAGTCCGCTTCGCCGATGCTGTCGTCGTCAAAGAGCATCATCTGCACAGGCGTCAGCGTCAGCTCGGTATAGGCGAAATTCCCGTGCCCGCCGAGTTTCAGAAACGCCTGCTTCCGATATACCGGGTCGCGGAACAGGTTGCCTGCCAGAAACCACGGGTAGGCATACTGGTTCCATCTCCCCCCGAATTCGTTGTAATCATCGCCGTCCCGAAGTCCCTGACCGTCCGGTCTGCGGAAATGAAGCCACTGTGCCGGCAGTTTTTCCATGTCCGGAGAATAAACGCAGTCACCCGTCAGCTTTCGGAAAATCCACGCCGACCACAGATCCCATGTGAACCTGTAGCCTCCGTAGGATGCCCCGTTGATCGGCGATCCGCTTGCATACCAGTAGTTCCGAACCGGAACATACAGGTAGAAGAAGCGTCCCGCCACGAATTCGTAAATATCGGGATATTCATCGTAGACCGCAATGGAGAAAGACAGCCAGTCGCGCAAGAGCTGCGCTTCCGCCTGATGGCTTGCCGTCACGCCGTAGCGGCAGGGTGGCATTCCGATCTCCATGCGGGGTGCGATTCGGTTTTCAACCGCAGCAACGATCGTATAACGGTCGTCTGCGGTGAGCAGGTCGTGACACCAGTCGTAAACCTCTGCCGCCGTGAACATGGTGTGCCCCATGAACCGATAATCGTCGGCAAGACCATCGAAGGATGCCACATCAAAATATTGCCGTATCAGGCGGATGGCGTCCAGCCCGTCCTGCCTGTTTCCGTCCAGAAGGTAGGAGTATGCCCGCGCCTCAATGGCGGCAAGCGCAATCCCGTCACGGGCGGCGGCAGGCGTCATCAGCGCTTCCGCGTCAAGCGTTCTCAGATGCTCCCATTCCCGCACCGCGTCGGCATAAACCGGATTTTTCCGTTTTTCGCGCAGTGCCTCCGTCTCTCCCTGTGCAACCAGCAACCGCGGGTGCCTTGCGGGAGGCAGAATGCGGGGAGCCGGGTATTTGCCCGAAGGCATTTTTTCAATTGTACCGTATCGGGCTGTGTTCTCCTGTTTCATAGATCGTTCCTCCGTCCTCGGACCGTTGAATCGGCGCTCCGTTGCTTAAGACCGATGCGTCCGCAGGTATTCCGCGACAAATTCGTCATCCGTCAGATGCGGATACATTCTGCAAACGCGGTCGATCTCCTCGGTCTGTCCCTCCGACAGATGCTCGTGATCGCACAGGCAGTGGATATAGGGCATCAGTCCCTGACGGTGCAGAATCTCGTGAATACCGGAAATGCAACCGGTGAAATTGTTTGCCACATCGAAGATCGCGCCGTTTGCATCGGTCACCTGCGCCGCCAGCGTGCGCCATACGGGATCGTTCGGGTTCTCTTTGATTTTTCCGAACAGTTCCACCACGCTGTGCGTCCAAACCGACCAGTGACCCAGCAGTCCGCCCACAAAGCGCCGTGTACGCTCCTTCCCGTCCTCCCCGCGGAAGGTAAAGACGGAGGTCAGATCCGCAACGATGTTGTCATCGTTGCCCGTGTAGATCGCGATTTCGTCCGCACGGTCGCTGAATGCCGCCGCACGCATAACATCAATGGTTGCATACCGATTGAATGCCGCAACCTTGACGCCGATCACGCCGGGAGTGTTGCAGACCTGCAGCCAGTAGTCATAGGAAAGCCGTCTGCCGCCGACCGCAGTCTGGAGATAGAATCCGATAACGGGCATCACCTGTGCAACCGCACGGGTGCGCTCAACCAGATAGTCCTCGCTCTCGTCGTTCAGTCCGCCCGGGCTGAGCAGGACCGCATCGTAACCGTAGCGCTTTGCAAGCTCCGCTTCCCGCACAGCCTGCTCGGTTCTTCCGCAAACACCCGCAACGCGGATAACCGTCCGCCCCTTGCGCGCTTCGTATTCGTCAATCGATTCCGCCACCGTTCCGATTACCGTTTCAAACAGTCCGAATTTCGGGTCGCGAATCTCAAACTGCGTGCTGTGCACGGCGGTAGCGATTCCGCCCGCGCCCGCTTCCAGGTAGTAGCCGTTGAGCAGTTTCTGTCCTGCCGGATCGAATTTCCGGTTTGCGTCGAGTACCAGCGGCGTTGCCGGGATAACCGTTCCCTGTGCGAATTGTTTGAGTGCCAAATCCCTTCTGTTCATGCGTTTTTCCTTCCTTCTTCCGGCGTTTTTGTTCTTTTCGCCCTCATTATACCACAAAAGACTCTGTTTGTCAATATATCTAACCATTTATTTAGTTCCCGTAATCCGTTTCCGTCTCCGGCTCGGAGTTCCGAAAAACGGGGCTCCCGGGAACGCACGCCGTCCCTGCAGTGCCGAAACGGGCATCGCAGGGATCGGGGGTCGGCATCAGGCGCGGAACGCCTCGCCGCCGTAATACTTCAGCATTTTTCTCAGCTTTTCCTCGGTGTCGAAAATCAGAACGGTCTTTTCGCCTTCCTCGGGCGCATAGATCGCATAAAAAACTTCTTTGTCCGGCTCTTCGGAGAGCATCACGAGCTTTCTGTCCGCTTCAAAGCCGTCCGCTTCCGCCTTCTGCTCATCGGTCTGATAGCGGGAAATCACCTTCAGATCCTGAACACGGCAGTTGAAGAGTTCTTTTCTGGTGATGCCGCCGAAAATCACCGCGACATTCAGATTCCCCATGTGAATCGTGATCTCGTATTCCGGCTTGACATACCGCCATGTGAAGAAGACCAGGACCAGCAGCGAGATCAGGGAGAAGGTTCCCAGAATCGCGGCAATTGCGGTGAACAGCGCGAAGGCGACTCCCCAGAGGCCGAGGAATCCGATGTAACCGAGAATCAGGAGCATCTTGCGGCGCTTGAGCTTCTTGTCGGGCTTCGGCAGAATGCTCATTGCAACCGAGCGCTCGTCGTCAAACTTGGAGTAGGCTGATTTTTTTACGGAATCTTTTTTCATGTTTCTTTCCTTCCTTTTCTGAATTTGTACCGCGTCATCACGGTACGGATTTATGCGTGATCCGCCATCCGCAGAGAGAGCGGAAGCGGGAACAGCCAGCGAAGGGCGCTTCCGCAAAGCAGACGCGCGGGTGAATCGTTTCCGAAGAAGAACATCATCGCCTCGGGATAGGTCAGCGTCAGCTCGGGGCTTTCGCGGCTTTCCCGCACAACGGGAACACCGTCGCGAACGGTTACGGTCAGGTTTTCCGTATACGGTCCGTTCTCGATCCGAACGGTGAGCGTTCCGTCATCCGCGCGGCACTCGGACATCCGCAGGGTAAGAAACGCCTGCAAAACCGGGACAAACCGCAGAACGGCAAATTTTTCCCATTGCTTTTTCCCCTCTTCCTCAGCAACCGCCGCCGCGCGCAGGCTCAGCCCGTTCTCCCACGGAGAGAGCGCAAGCGTCAGCGCTTCGGGGGTGGTTCTTGCGGCTGCAAGAATCGGCAGCAGATCGTCGGGATCATACAGGACCGGTTCGCGGATCTCGTTGCCGTTTCGCAGGAAATATCCGATCAGGCTTCCGTCTCTGAATGCCGCATACGGACGGTAGTTCCATGAGCACAGGATGTCGAAGAACCGCTCCGACGCCCGCTCTGCCCGAACGGGCTGTGCGTTGTGGAGCGCCTCCATTTCCGAAAGGATCGGATCATCCGCCGTCACGGGGCGAACCGTGATCGGATTCGGTTTGTTTCCGAAGCAGTGACGGAAATTCGCGTCGGTCAGGCGGAAGGTGCGGTCCCCGACCGTCGGTTCGAATCCGAACCGTGCGTAGCGTTGCCGCTGTCCGCCCAGAACCGCGAGATCGTATCCCGCCTTTCTGCAACGGTCCGCCCCTTCCTGCATCAGAAGGCTCATCAGCCCCTGTCCCCTGCATTCGGGATCCGTCGCCATGTTGCCGAGCGCCATGCAGGTCAGCTTTCTTTCCGCCACCCAAACGGTCTGCGGATAAAGCCCCAAGACCGCCGAAAGCGCGCCTGTTTCCGTGTTTTTTGCGGCGATGTTATACCGCCACGGCTCCGCCTCCCGCCTGTAAAGCTTCGGCAGAAAGGTCAGAAACCCGTTCTTTTCCGGGTCGAAGCCGAAGGCGCGGTCCAGGAACGGAAGCAGTTCGGGATATTCCTCCTCCGTCATCGTGTTGAGCTCAAACTTCATGCAAATCCCCCTTTGCCTTGTCGGTTTTGCTGCGGTTCAGATCCGAACTCAGCTTTTGGAACGGTACAGCTTTGCCAGCCCGCCGATCGAGGTTTCGCGATAGGCGCTGAGCAGGTCGTGTCCCGTTTCGTACATATTCTGAACAATGCAGTCGAACGAGACTTTCTGCGTATCCGCAAGAAGTCCCGCAAGCAGCGCGGCATGAACCGCCTTCTGCGCCGCAACCGCGTTCCGTTCGATGCAGGGAATCTGCACCAGCCCGCAGACAGGGTCGCAGGTCAGTCCGATGCTGTGTTCCATTGCGGTCTCCGCCGCGCTTTCGATTCTGCGCAGATCATATCCGCGCAGTTGCCCGAGCGCCGCCGCCGCCATCGAGCACGCGGTTCCGATCTCTGCCTGACAGCCGCATTCCGCTCCGCTGATGGAGGCATTGGTGCGGACCAGCGTACCGATCAGTCCCGCTGTCGCGAGTGCGTCCAGCAGCTCCGCGTCGCTGTAGCCCTCCGTCTCCTGAGCACGCAGCAGCACTGCGGGAACCACGCCGCACGCGCCGCAGGTCGGCGCCGTGCAGATGATGCCGCCCGCTGCGTTTTCCTCGCTCACCGCATAGGCATACGCACTGCGCAGGCGCATTTCCCGCATCTCTTCGGACTCGTTCCGCAGGGGCGTCCGATACAGCAGAGACGCCTTTCTCGTAACGCCCAGTTCGCCCGGAAGGATGCCCGTTGTTGCGATTCCGCGCTTTGCCGCCGCCCGCATGACCGACAGAACCTCGGCAAGATAGTCCCGCCATCCGGTTTTTTCAAACCGTGCGGCATACTCCGGCAGCGTCAGTCGGTTTTCCTCGCAATACGCCGAGATCTGCTCATAGCTTGTATGCGGATAGCAATCCTCGTCGGGCGGAGTCTGTCTGCCCTCAATCTCGATCGCGCCGCCGCCGATGCTCCGGACGCGCATGAACCCGATCTCCCGGTCCCCCCGATAGGCAAGCAGGTCCATCGTGTTCGGATGCTTCAGCGGAAACGGAGCGGTTCGGATCGATTCGATTTCGGTTTTCCCCTCTCCCAGCGTTTCGGCAAGCACCCGAGAGGTCCCGTGTCCCGCACCCGTAAGAGCGAGTGAGCCGTAAAGACGAACCGTAAAGCGCTCCGCATCCGGATGCTCCTTCAGAAACTGCTTGGCGGCTTTCTCCGGTCCCATTGTGTGCGAACTGGACGGCCCTTTTCCGATCAGATACAATTCTTTGATGGATTTCATGTCTTGCTCCTCATTTTTGTCGGATCATTTTTTGCTTTTCCGATTGACAAATGTACTAAAATATGGTATGATAGTATTATCAGATCAAGTAAATAAACGGTTGGTTAGTTATTCGCCAAAAAAGATTTCTCCCCTTGGAAGAACCCGGCGGATTCCTGCCGCCGTCGGAAAGGTGAGAGATCGAGATTATGAAACAGACCAAACGCATCGCCGTCATCGGCACCGAAAGTTCTCATGCGCGGGCATTTGCACAGCTGATGCGCAACTGTCCCGAAATGACGCTGGTCGGTGCTTTCGGCGCAGAACCCGCCGCGAACGACCGTTTTTCTTCGGAATTCGGCGTTCCGTGCACAACCGACCCCGCCGCATTTGCCAACCGTGTTGACGGCGTGATGATAACCGCCCGAAACGGAGCCGACCACCTGTCGCTCGCCCGTCCCTACCTCACACCCGGAACCGTGATATTCATGGACAAGCCGCTCTGTGGGTCTGTGGCGGAAACCGAGGAACTGCTGAAGCTGGCGCAGGAAAACGGCGTTCTGCTTTCCGGCGGCTCCTGCCTGCAATACGCACCGTCACTGGTCCGCCTTCGCAATCGGGTTGCGGAGAACCCCGCAGAAGTGATTGGTGCCTCGTTTTCGGCTCCCGTTGAACCCGAAAGCCCTTACGGCGGCTTCCTGTTTTACGCGCCGCATCTGGTGCAGATGTGCCTGACGGTGCTCGGAAACGAAATCAAATCCGTTCGTGCAATCCGACAGGGCGACCACATTACGGCAATTCTGGAATACGGAAACTTCTTCGCCTCGCTCTTCTTCGGATGCGACACCTACACGGCGTCGGTTTCCTTCCGCAGAGATACCTTCATCGGTCATGTCGTAAACATTCCCGCGCTCTATGCGAGAGAGTTTTCGGTTTTCCGCGCTCAGCTGAACGGCAAGCGCCGCGAAACGCCTTCGGGACTGCCGGATCATGTCCGCATTGCCTGCGCAATTGAGGAAAGCTACCGCACCGGAAAAGAAATTTCTTTACACACAATATCATAGCAGAAAACGCATTGTTTGTCAAGTGGTTTTACATAAAAAAATAAAATCGGAAAGGAAAAACCATGTTACCTTATTTTCAGAAAACAGATCGCGATATTGCCTATTTTGAGGAGCACATCAACCCCCGTCTGCCCCAAAAACTCTTTGATATGCACCTGCATGTCACCCGCCCGTCCGACGCCGTTCATGTGAAGCAGGAACAGATCGACAAAGACTGGGCAATGCAGTGCGGCTTCCTTATGGACGAAGCCGACCTTGCCTGCTACATGGAAACGCTCTGGGGAGCGCGCGACTTCTCCGTCAACGCGTTTCCGATGCCGATCCGCGGCGTGGATCTGGCAAGCGCCAACCGCCATCTGGAGGACCTGCTCCTGAACGGAAAGACCGAAGGTCACCTCACCTTCCGCACGGCGGAGATGGCGATTTCCCCCGATATGGACCCCGACGGATGCGAGGAAATGCTTCTGCGCGGCGGCTTCGTCGGCTATAAGCCCTATCCGGACCTGGTATCCGGCGAAAAAGGCGCGGACATCCGCATTCCGGATTTCCTGCCCGACGCTTTCATGAAGTCGCTCGACCGCAACAAACGCGCCGTAACGATTCACCTGCCGCGCGCGGGAAGAATCGCCTCCCCCGACAACATTCGGGAGCTGTTGGAGCTGCGCCAGAAATTCCCGGATGTCCGCATCATCATCGCACACTACGGAAGAAGCTACAACATCGAGGTCATCGAAGAGGCTCTGCGCGAGATGGGCAGTGACATGAAGGGCTTCTGGTTTGACTGCGCCGCCGTTGTGAATCCTGCCATGCACCGCTTTATGCTGGAGCATCTGCCGCAGGAACGGATTTTCTACGGCAGCGATATGCCCCTGCTTCTCTGGCACGGAAAGCGGACCTGGGAAAACGGAACCTACCACAACCATGTTCGCGAAGCCTTCCCGTGGAGCGCAAAGCTCTCCGACACCGAGGAGGAAAAAGCAGGTTACACCTTCTTCCTGTACGAGCAGATGAAGGCTTTGCTGGACAGCGTATACGATCTTGGCGGCAGACCGCTTGCCGAAAATATCGGAAGCTTCTGGCCCCTAACCAAAGTATTAAGCCCGTCAATCGCCGAAAT
>CAKSUH010000062.1 GCA_934500855.1 uncultured Eubacteriales bacterium | reverse complement strand
GCCATGCCGCGCGAGGCGGACCGCCTCGCAGCGGCGCTGACAGCCTCCGCTTCGTCCGGGTTCCCCGTGCGCGTGACGGGCGACCGAAACGGTGCGACAACTGCGGAATTCACAGACGCATTGCTGAAACAGTTCTGACCGGGCAACAGCCCCTTAGGGTTCTTGTCAAGAGGAACTTTTTCAGGGCAGGGAAAAACTCTCTAAGTCGTGGGAAAAGAGGGCAGGATTTTTTTATCCTGTTCCCCGTTTTCGGCGGCGAAATGGCAACGGCAAAAATCCAGACGGTCTGGATAGGCGGAACGGACGGGAAATGCAGATTGCTTTTCCTTGTCGGATGTGATATAATTTTCCCGGTACACACCTACAAAACAGGACTTAGAGGAGAGCATTATAATGAAACAAATTATGGCAGTTATCCTGATTATTATCACAATTACTACTCTCGCTTCGTGCGGCAAAAGGCCAACTACTCTTGAAAGACATTATGGGCAAGAGAAAGTTGATGAAATGGAAATTGAATGTACCAATGAGGCACAGCTAAAAGTCGCAAATGACCTCGTTGCGGTGGCAAAGGATGTTATGTCATATTGCGGGTCCGGAGATGGCGTGGATACAGAAAAATGCGGCGCATTGGAAAGATACTATTTCTTTGATGGAAAGGCAGATAGGGCAGAGGTTTCAATAGAACTCATTACTACAAAACAGGAAAACGGGAAAGGGTATATTTGGGTGAAATATGCGGCCAATTATTACGATATGGATGACAAACTCATTTCCGGTACGGCAGAAACATATTCACGCTGGGATATTGAGCAGAAAGACGGAGAATGGACAGTAACAACAATTGACGAAATATTGTAACAACAGATTTCTGTTTGTCGGTCAGATAAAAACGAAAACAGGGCGGCGATAATAGGAATTAACGATCCCGCCGCCCTGTCTGTTACCGCTCCATATCCTGCGTCCTGCGCTGTGCGTGTTCCCGCTGTTCCTGCCGAAGAAAGGACAGCGCCGCATTCCGAACTCCCGTTTTCCGTGAATTTCGGAAGAAATTTTCGCAAACGCTCTTGTTTATGACCGCTTTTTCTGCTATAATAGAACTGTTTGATTCCGCCGCGGAGAAAACCGCCGATGTGTCCGGCAACAGCCCTGCGGCAAAGAATCGGCAAACGGTTGCAAAACGGGTGCGGTTCCGTGCGGAATCCGCCTCGATTGTCATGCACGGAGGAGGATGGTCATGCAGGCGCGGAATTCCAATGAAGCCTATTACAGGCAGGTTGTCACGGTTCTGGGAATCGGGACCCTGTTCTTTCTCCTGTTCCTCCTGCTGATTTCGGGTGCGGTCGCGGTCCTGACGGTTCTGCTTGCGGTCCTGCCGCTGTCGCCGCTTGCCGCAAAGCTGTTGTATCAGCTGACCTACGGCGCTCTTTATCTTGCCGCATTTCTTTGCCCCATCCCGATCATGAAGAGACTGATGCGGGCGAGGGGACTTCCGTGGGGTGCGGCGCGGACCTCCCGAGGCGTATCGCGTGCCCTGCCGCTGATCGTGCTCGGCGGAATGGCTGTGATTCTCGCGCAGTCCTATATCAATGCGGGACTTGTCGGGTTCTTTGATTTTGACCGTCTGTTTGAAAACACCCTTCCGTCCACGGACGGGAGCATGACGGGGCTTGATCTGCTTCTGTCGGTTCTTGTGATGGCGGCGGTCCCCGCATTCTGCGAAGAATTCCTGTTTCGCGGCGCGATTCTGACCAATCTGCTCCCGTTCGGACGAAGCACGGCGGTGCTCGTCAGCGCGCTGGCGTTTGCCCTGATGCACCAGAACCCCGCGCAGTTCCTCTATGCGTTCGGTGCCGGCATCCTGCTCGGAACGGTCTGTGAGCGGACGGGAAGCATTTGGAACTGTGTGTTCCTGCATTTTTTCAACAACGCGTCCTCTCTGCTGTCCATCGTACTGCCGCAGTGGCTCGGAAAGGAAAAAGGGACTGTTGTCCTGCTGATCCTTGACGCGGTTACGGTCGTGTCGGGACTGATCTCCGTTGTGCTTCTGACCCGATGGAGCTCACGCAAGCCCGATCTGCGTGACGGTGCGTTCGGGCGCTCCCTGCCGCAGGCGGACGGCTACGCGGCTTGCCGTGTGGCGCCCGACCGATCGGTGCGTCTGCTTCTGGCTTCGCCGTTCGGCGTGTTTCTGATTGCCTGTGCGGTCATGGGAATTCTGACGGTGCTGACGCTGACGCTCGCGGGAGGAACGGTATGACAAACGGCTTGGATGAAGCGATGATGCGTGCGGCGCTGGCACAGGCGGAGCAGGCGGCGGAACGGGGCGAGATTCCCGTGGGAGCGGTTCTGACAGACGGAGAAGGAACCGTCCTTGCCGCCGCGTTCAACCGCCGCGAGGAAACGAACAACCCGCTTTCCCATGCCGAAGCCGAGGTCCTGCGTATGGCGGCGGACAAACGGGAGAAGCGCTTTTTTGAGGACTGCACATTATATGTGACTTTGGAGCCGTGCCCCATGTGCGCGGGCGCGATTGTTGCGGCGCGCGTGGGACGGGTTGTGTACGGCGCAAAGGACCCCCGCGCGGGTGCGTTCGGGAGTCTTTTGAACCTTGCCGACTATCCGCTTGAAGCCACGCCGCAGATCTGCGGCGGCGTGCTGGAGGCAGAGTGTCTGGCTCCGCTCCGCGCTTTTTTCGCTCAAAAAAGAATCAAAAAAGAAAAAAAGAATTGAAAGAGCCGATCATAAACCAACATAAAGGAAGTTGAAACCATGGAAAACCTGATGATTCCGAAAACCTATCAACCGTTCCTTTCCCTGCGGCAGACCGAGTATGCCATCAAAAAGGTAAAGGATTTCTTTGAACGCGACCTTGCAACCGAACTGAACCTGATCCGCGTGTCGGCTCCGCTGTTTGTTGATCCGACAAGCGGTCTGAACGATAACCTCAACGGTGTGGAGCGCCCCGTGACCTTTGATCTGTTTTCGGGGGAACAGCTTGAAATCGTTCATTCGCTGGCAAAATGGAAGCGCTACGCCCTCAAAATGTACGGGTTCCGCCCCGGCGAGGGACTGTATACCGATATGAACGCCATCCGCCGCGATGAGGTGACCGACAACATCCATTCCATGTTTGTCGACCAGTGGGACTGGGAAAAAATTATCACCCGCGAGGAGCGGACGGAGGCAACGCTGAAGCGGACGGTCAAGCGTATCTACGACGCGCTCCGCCACACCGAGCAGTATATCGTCAACGAATATGACTTTATCGGGAGCCTGCTCCCCGAAAAGATTACCTTCCTGACGGCGCAGGAGTTGGAGGACGAAATGCCCGACAAAACGCCGAAGGAGCGCGAATATGTCGCGGCAAAGCGGCACGGCGCGATCTTTTTGCAGGGAATCGGCGGGAATCTGAAGAACGGAGCTCCGCATGACGGACGGTCGCCCGACTACGATGACTGGTCGCTTAACGGCGATATCATCGTCTATTATCCCGTGCTGGATATCGCGCTGGAGCTGTCCTCCATGGGCATCCGCGTGGATGAGGAAGCCCTGCGCCGTCAGCTTGCAATCCGCGGGTGCGAGGACCGCGCGGAACTGCCGTTCCATCGGGCGCTGCTGGCAGGGGAACTGCCCTATACGATCGGCGGCGGCATCGGGCAGTCGCGGATGTGTATGTTCTTCTTGCGCAAGGCGCATATCGGGGAGGTGCAGTCCTCGTACTGGAACCCCGAGACCGTGGAAGCCTGCCGCGCGGCGGGCATTCACCTGCTCTGAAATTCGGAATCGGACACGGAGGTGTTGACCGTGAGGAAGTGTAACGCACGACATACACTGCTTGCGTTATCCGCGCTGTTGGTTCTTGTCGGTACAGGACTGTTTCTGTTGTCCGCGTGCCGTCGGGAACCGATCCCCGAGCCGAAAGCGCTGAAATGGGCGCTCGGGACCCCGTGGCCCGAAGCAGAGGACTTTTACCCGGACCTTGCCGAGGGCGCAACGGTCAGCTTTGCATCCGATCGCCCGTTTCCGAACAGCGAAAAAACCATGATGACCAAGTCCTACGAAACCACGCTTGTTTACCGCATGGCGGGCGGCAGAAGCGGCAAAAAGACCGCAACGGTGGATGTGACAGTGGACAAGGAGCCACCCGTGATCTCGGGCGTGCGGGTGATTGCGGTCTCCGTGGGCGAAGCCGTGGCATACCGTGACGGCGTGACCGTGACCGACGATTGCGACGGTCCGATTGAATTGACGGTGGACGATACGAAGGTCGACCTTGAAACGGTGGGGGAGTATCCCGTGACTTATACCGCAACCGACCGCACGGGAAAAAAGACCACCGTGGAATCCAAGGTCAATGTCTATGACAATAAAATCAGCGAGGAAATGCTCTGGGAAAAGCTCGACCCGATTATCGAAAAAGAGGGCTTGAAGGGGCTTTCCAAGGTCGATCAGGTACAACGCATCTGGGAGTATGTGCATGACCGGAACCATATCCGGTATGACGGAACCTCCGATAAGGGCGACTGGGTGCGCGGAGCATATGACGCACTGGAGAAACGCGCGGGCGACTGTTTTACCTACTACTCGCTTTCCAAGGCGTTCTTTGAGCGGTTGGGAATCGGGAATATGGATATTTTCAAGGCGCCGGACAGCGGGGATGCGGGCAATTCTCATTATTGGTCGATGGTCAATATCGGAACGGAAGCGAACCCCGTGTGGTACTACTATGACGCAACGCGCGTGGACGAATGGATTAAGGCGGGCTATGAAACCTATCTGTTGACCGACAGCCAGATGCGCTACCTCAAATCCAAACGCCCCGACCTCTACGGGACCGATCTCTCGGGCTATCCCAAAACAGGAACGCGGGAGTATGTGATTATTGATTGAGAGGCTTTGAATCCTTGGATTGTGCTTGACTTGTTCATAAAAGTGCCTTAAAAAGTGCCGAGATCCCGCCTGCCGGCGCCCCTACGGGGTTCGACTGCGCGGCGAGCAGGGGCTGTATTGTTTGCCTTTTCGTCCTCCTCGCCGCTCCGCTCAGGATGACAAGGTAAGCTGCTTGTTATGTGGTTTATAATTTTGGCGAATGAATGCTCTCCTTTGCGTGAGTGCCGAGATCCCGCCTGCGGGCGCCCCTTCGGGGTTCGACTCCGCGGCGAGCAGGGCTGTATTGCTCGCCCGTCCATCCGTCATGCCGCTCCGCTCAGGATGACATAGAGAATTGATTGTTGTGTTGGTGGTAAAATATTAGTCAGTTAAAGTAACATTGCAACGAATGGATTACATCCCACAAAACACCATACCCACTGTGTCATCCTGAGCGGAGCGGCAGAATCACAAAAAAGCAGATGATACAATCAATCATCGCCGCGGAGTCGAACCCCGGAGGGGCGCCGGCAGGCGGGATCTCGGCACCTTGTAAAAATCTATAATAGCAGTCAGCAAGAACCCTTTAACCGAAACGGAACGCTCCGCGTGTTGTTCCGCCCCAATCAACAACGAACCTGAACCACTTCTATCCGGTAGCAGGAGCAGCCGGAATGCGTAGCACGGCAAACGGCTACGCTTAAAATCTGCACCACAAAAAGAAAGGGGTAAAATCCCCTTACTTAAAGTTCTTGAAGGTTCTTAGGAATGACAGTTGCAAAGCAACTGTCAGTAGCGAAGCGTTACTTCTCTTCAAGAAGTTTTCAAGCAGGGTTCGGGACAGAGTCCCGAGGTCTTGCAACGCCCGAGGTCTAAAAAAAGGAAACGAATATGCAAACCAATATCTTGGAATATCTGGAAACCACAGCCGCGCGCGTCCCCGAGAAGATCGCGTTTTCGGACGGCAATGACAGCATTACATTCAAAGAACTCCTGAGCAGAGCAAAACGCGTCGGGAGCGCACTGCTGCGAAACGGCGCGGGCGGGGGAAAGCCCGTTGCGGTCCTCATGGAGAAGCACCCAACCGTCCCCGCCGCGTTCTGGGGCGCCGTCTACGCAGGGGCGTTCTATGTCCCGCTCGACCCCGCCATGCCAGCACACCGCATGGAAAGCATCCTTGAAACCGTCGGCGCGGAATGCCTGATAACCGATGAAAAAGGTGAAAAAATTGCCGCAGGGCTGAATTGGCAGGGGAAACGCTACCGCTATGCCGAACTGGCAGAGAAAGCCGCAGACGAAACGGCACTTACGGATGTCCGTAATGCGCAACTGGATACCGATCCGATTTATGTCGTCTTTACCTCCGGCTCCACGGGAACTCCAAAAGGCGTGGTCGCCTGCCACCGCTCGGTCATCGACTATACCGAAGCGCTCTCGGACGCGCTCGGCTTTGAGGAAACCTGCGTGTTCGCCAACCAGACCCCGCTGTTCTTTGACGCACCGCTCAAGGAACTGATGCCCGTTATCAAATTCGGCGCAACCGCCTATTTCGTTCCCAAAACGCTCTTTTTGTTCCCCATGAAGCTGTGCGACTTCCTCAACGAGCACCGCATCAATACGGTCTGTTGGGTCGTCTCGGCGCTGACTATGATTTCCTCGTTCGGCGTGCTCGAAAAGAATCCGCCCAAGTACCTGCGCACCGTCGCGTTCGGCAGCGAGGTCTTTCCGCTCAAGCAGTACGGGCTGTGGCGGAAGGCGCTCCCGCAGGCTACCTTTTTCAACCTCTACGGTCCCACCGAAGCCACGGGAATGTCCTGCTATTGGCGGGCGGATCGCGAATTGGAGGAGGGCGAGCCGATTCCGATCGGTCGACCCTTCCGCAACACGGGCGTGCTGTTGCTGGACGGAAACGGTCGACCCGTGAACGCAGGGGAGACGGGGGAAATCTACCTGCGCGGAACCTGCGTCACGCTCGGCTACTATAACGACCCCGAGCGCACCGCCGCCGCGTTCGTGCAGAACCCCACGCAGTCGCGCTACCCCGAGACCGTGTACCGCACGGGCGACCTCGCAAGCTATAACCGCTACGGGGAACTGGTGTTCCACACCCGCGCCGACGCGCAGATCAAGCATCAGGGGCATCGGATTGAACTGGGCGAGATTGAAGCCGCCGCAGGAAAGGCGGAGGGCGTGCGGCAGTGCTGTTGCGTTTATGATGACGAGCACAAGCGCATCGTGCTGTACTATACGGGGGATGCGGAGAGCGCCGCGCTGATGCGGACCCTGCGCGTGTATCTGCCGCGCTATATGCTGCCCGCTGTCTGCCGCGTTTTGCCGGCTTTGCCCCTGACGCCGAACGGGAAAATCGACCGCAAGGGTCTGAAAAACGCGGCAACCGAAGAAAAATAAGAAAAAAACAACGGATTTTCGCAAAACGACTTGATTTTTTAGCGGGAATGGTATATAATGTATTCGTTAAAACAGGAAAGGCATCGTTGTGTCAATCGCGGATTGCGCAGTGTTGCCTAAAATAACGGAGGTTTGAAACGATGCTCGTATCTGCAAAAGAAATGCTGGAAAAAGCCAAGGCGGGTCACTACGCCGTCGGTCAGTTCAACATCAACAATCTGGAGTGGACAAAAGCTATCCTGCTCACCGCGCAGGAACTGAATTCTCCCGTTATCCTCGGCGTTTCCGAGGGTGCAGGAAAGTATATGTGCGGCTTCAAGACGGTTGCCGACATGGTCAAGGCGATGATCGGGGAGCTGAAGATTACGGTTCCCGTTGCCCTGCATCTGGACCACGGCACCTATGAGGGCTGCTACAAGTGCATCAAGGCGGGCTTCTCGTCGATCATGTTTGACGGCTCGCACTATCCGATCGCGGAAAATGTCGAAAAGACCCGCGAACTGGTCCATGTTGCCAATCAGTTGGGGCTGTCCCTGGAGGCAGAGGTCGGTGCAATCGGCGGCGAAGAAGACGGCGTGGTCGGCATGGGCGAGTGCGCGGACCCGAACGAGTGCAAGATGATTGCGGATCTCGGCGTAACGATGCTTGCGGCGGGAATCGGCAACATTCACGGTAAGTACCCCGCAAACTGGCCCGGTCTGTCCTTTGAGACGCTTGCGGCTGTCTCCGAGAAGGTTGGCGCAATGCCGCTGGTTCTGCACGGCGGAACAGGCATTCCCGCAGACC
>CAKSUH010000061.1 GCA_934500855.1 uncultured Eubacteriales bacterium | reverse complement strand
GCGTCTCGACTGCGGGAATCAGCTTGTCCTCAATTGCAATCACGGCGGAAATGTGCATTGCCGTCGGGAAGGTGTCGTTGGAGGACTGGCTCATGTTGATGTCATCGTTCGGATGGCAGAGTTTCTCCCCCGCCAGCTGATTGGCGCGGTTGGCAATGACCTCGTTGGCATTCATGTTCGACTGCGTGCCGGAGCCGGTCTGCCAGACCACCAGAGGGAAATGCTCGTTGAGCTTGCCCGAGATCACCTCATCGCAAGCCTCGGTAATCACCCGCAGCTTTTCCGCCGTCATTTTTTCGGGCTTCAGTTCGGCGTTTGCCATTGCAGCCGCACGCTTGAGAATTCCGAACGCGTGCGTAATTTCGCGCGGCATCGTCTCGGTCCCGACGCCGATGAGAAAGTTTTCGTGGCTTCGTTCGGTCTGTGCCGCCCAAAGTTTGTCGGCGGGAACCTTTACTTCGCCCATCGAATCATGTTCAATACGATATTCCATCCCGTTCACCTCAGATACTCAGACTATTGATAACTTCCTTCAGCGTGTCGGCACTGTGACGGAGTTTAACAATCTCTTCGTCGGTCAGCGGAACATTGACCTTGCCGCGGATTCCTTCGTGCCCGATCATGTTCAGCGTGCTCAGGCAGACATCGCTGACGCCGTACTCCCCGTGCATCATCGTGGAAACGGTCATGGTCGTATCCATACCGTCGAAGATGCACTTGACAATGTGGCAAACCGAAACGGAAACGGCATAGAAAGTAGCGCCCTTTCTTGCAATCACGCGTCCGCCGGACTTGCGCACATATTGCTCGACTTCTTCAAAATCCAGTTCGGGACTGGTGATGCCGGGCGTCAGAATCAGTTTGCCGCAATCCTTGATCGGCACATTGGAGATATTCGCAACCGACCACGGGATGAACGAGGAATCGCCGTGCTCGCCGAACACATAGGCGTGCACATTGCCCTGATTGATGTTGTAGTATTCGGACAGCCGCGAACGCAGGCGCGCGGTATCCAGAATGGTTCCGGAACCGATGATATGGTTTTCCGGGATTCCGGAGAGTTTGAGGAAGGTGTAGGTCAGGATATCAACGGGGTTGCTGACAATGATATAGATTGCGTTCGGCGCATACTTTGTGATCTCGGGAATGATGCTCTTCGTAATGTTGACATTGGTCTGAGCCAGCTCGAGACGGGTCTGACCGGGCTTTCTTGCAATGCCGGAGGTCAGGATGACAATGTCGGAATTCGCGGCGTCGCGATAGTCACCGGCATAGACCGAGCAGGCAGAGCAAAACGGCGTTCCCTGGCGGATGTCCAGTGCCTCGCCGAGAGCCTTCTCGTTGTTGATGTCGATCATAACGATCTCCGAGGCAATTCCCATTACTGTAAGCGTATAAGCGATGGTGGAACCGACGCTTCCGGTTCCGATGATTGAAATTTTGTTCATTTTTCTCTCCTCCGATATTGACAAAAATATATCATGATATATTATAACACAACAAAAGCGATTTGTAAAGTGCTTTTTTTATCATATCGGTTATATTGATATCAATATATGTCGTAGCAATAAGAAAAAAGGCTCCGATCCGCACCCCTCCGGCGAAATCGAAGCCTTTTTTTCTACCGTTCCATACGCTGACAGAGAATGCGGACAATCCGCCCCGCGGCGTTTCCGTCTCCGAATACCCCGCTCGGATGCCGCATTGCGGCGTAGGTTTCCGAGCCGTCGCGCAACAGCTCGGCGGCGGATGCGGTAATCCCGGCGGCGTCTGTTCCGACCAGCCGCAGGCACCCCGCGCGTACCCCCTCGGTCCGCTCCGTGGAATGCCGCATGACCAGCGTCGGAATTCCGAGCGCGCAGGCTTCCTCCTGAATGCCGCCGCTGTCGGTCAGAACCAATGTTGCACGGGCAAGCAGATGATGAAAGGCCGTCAGATTCGGCGGGTCAATGACCGCAATCCGCTCGCATCCGACAAGCACTTCTTCCGCCGCTTCCCGCACAACGGGATTCGGATGAAGCGGGCAAAGCGCATAGGTATCTGGAAAACTTTCCACCGTCGCGCGCAGTGCGCGGAGCATTTCGCGCATCGGCTCACCCCAGCTTTCCCGCCTGTGCGCGGTAAACAGGAGCAGGCGTTTCCCCTGCGGCAGGATCGGCAGATTGCGCGGCGTGCAGGACACCAGACTGTATTTCAGCGCGTCAATCACCGTGTTTCCGGTCAGATAGACCCGCTTTTCGTGAATTCCTTCACGGAGCAGGTTCCGCTTTGCCGAAGCAGTCGGCGCAAAATGCAGATCCGCCAAAGGCGCGATTGACCTGCGGTGCATTTCTTCCGGAAACGGAGAACGGATATGACAGGTCCGCAATCCGGCTTCGACATGGGCGATCGGAATTCCTCGATAAAATGCCGCCAGAGCACCCGCAAATGCGCTTGCCGTATCCCCCTGCACGACAACGAAATCGGGACGCAAGCGTTCCAATGCTAAATCCAGAGTCCCGAGCAGATGTCCCACGACCGCCGCAGGAGCGGACTGCGCGGGCGGCGGCAAAAGCGTTTCGTCCGGTATCATATTAAAGCAAGCCATGGCGTCCGTCAGAAGCCTGCCGTGCTGTCCCGTCGAAAGAACAACCGTTCGGACATCTTCCCGCTTTCGCAATTCCGAAACAACGGGACAAAGTTTGATTGCCTCGGGTCTTGTCCCCATTATAACCAATACCGTTTTCATAAAAAATCCTCCCATACCGCTGTTTATAACAGTGTATGGGAGGGTTATGCGATTTAGAACGACCTGTCCGGATTCTTATTTCTTTTGCTGGCGGCACCAGATTTTCATCACGAGCCTGTGCGGAAGCAGCTTGGTCAGTCGCACCTGCGCGCGGACGGAAGCGCCGCAGACCGAAACATCCTTCCCTTTTTTCATGTCTCGCAACGCACGGGTAACCACCTGTTCGGGCGTGAAGAAGCGGTTGTAATAGGTGATGGTGTCATCCCGCACGGCGCGGTCGAAAAACTCCGTTTTGACCCACCCGGGGCAAACCGCCATACAGCGGATTTTCCGCTTTTTCAATTCCACATTCAGCGCGCGGCTGAAGCTGAGCACAAACGCCTTGGTCGCACCGTAAACGGTGATATACGGAACCGGTTGAAACGAGGAAAGCGAATCCAACTGATAGATTTCCCCGCCCGCGCGCATATACGGCAGGGTCAGGTAGGTCATGGCGACATATGCCTTGTCATTGAGGTCGATCATGTTCAACTGTTCCGACAGCTCGATATCCTCAAACACTCCGAATTTTCCGAAACCGCTCGCATTGACCAGCACCGAGACATCGGGATTCTCGGCGGCAAGCAAGGTCTTGCATTCTGCCAAAGAATCCTCCCGCGTCAAATCCATCGCAAGCGGGCGACCTCTGACATCGGGAACCAAATCCTGCAGGCTTTGCAGACGCTCCAACCGGCGGGCAATGACCCAGATTTCGTCGAGCTTCTTTTCCTTCGCAAGCCGCAGAACGAACTCGCGCCCCATTCCGGACGAGGCACCGGTAATCACAGCAATTTTCATATCGGTCCCTCCTTACAGTACAAAATGTTTCGGAATTCCGTTTTCCCAAACCGAAACCGCCTCGCCGCGAATCAGGGGAAGAATGTAGGCGCGAAACGCGTCGGTCATCCCGTTGCCTGCGGCGTTGATATAACGGTCATCAACCCGACGGACGCGGTTGGCAATTGCCGAAACCGAGGAATGGTCAAAACGGACTGCGTACGGTTCGTCCCCCGTGCGCTCAATGCTCATCATTTCCCCACCGACGCCTGCAAGAGCCGCCGCGACCGCCGCTTTGCCGACCCCGACGGATTCCGCAAGATCGGTTTCCGACGCCAGATGCGCCGCACAGCGTTGCGGGAGGTTCAGCTCGACAGAGCGGACCTTACAGCCGATTTCCTGCTTAACAAGCTGTTCCAATACCTTTCCGGCACCTGCAAGGTAAGCGTGACCGAATGCGTCCACCGCGCCGCTCTGCGCGCCTTCACCGACATAATGCCCGTCGGCAAATCGGATGCCCTCCGAAACCGCCACTACAACATTCGGGTGCTTTGCCTGCGCCGCGCGGACATCAGCAAGGAATTGCGCGGTTGAAAAATCCCGCTCGGGAAGATAGATGAGGTCCGGGAAAAAGCCCGAAACATATCCGCCCGCCGCCGCAGAAGCGGTCAGCCAGCCTGCGTCTCTGCCCATGATTTCCACAATCGTAACGGCGGGAACCGTATAGACCGCGCAGTCCCGCAGAATTTCCTGCACCGTGACCGCAATGTATTTCGCCGCCGAGCCGAAGCCGGGGGTGTGGTCGGTTCCGGTCAGGTCGTTGTCTATCGTTTTCGGAACGCCCATGACCCGCATTTCCCAATCCTTGTCCGCAAGATAGGCGGAAAGGCGCGAAACGGTATCCATGGAGTCATTCCCGCCGATGTAAAAGAAATAGCGGATGTTATATTTGCGGAACAGGGTCAGAAGGTTCGCATAAACGCCCGGGTCCTTGGCGGGATCAGGCAGTTTTCTGCGGCAGGAGCCGAGCGCCGCCGCAGGGGTATGCTCCAGAAGGTTCAGCTTCTCCTCACTGTCGCAAAGCGCGCCGAGATTCACAAGGCGCTCCGCCAGAAAGCCGTCAATCCCGTTGCGCATTCCGTAAAGCGTTCCGATGCTCCCCGTCTTATCCTCTTTTACTCCGCGGATTACGCCCGCAAGCGTTGCGTTGATGGCGGCAGTCGGTCCGCCGCTCTGCCCGACAACCGCATTTCCGATCAATTGCTTCATTTCGTTTCCCTTTCTATGGTTGCTGTCCTTATTTTATCACATTCCCGCCGTTCTGTCAACCGATTTTCGGGTGTACAGGCAAAAAAAACAGAGCCGGTCATATACTGGAAGGAAATAACACAGGAGGAACCTGCCATGTTGCTGACCCTTTTTTCGCTGTTTACCCGAATGCTCCATCTGGTCCTCGGAATCACACCTCCGCAAAAGTTTCCGCCGCCGCTGTCCCCCGAAGAGGAGCAGGAGGCGTTCCGCCTTTGCCGAGAGGGTGACGGAGGGGCGCGGGAAAGGCTGATCCTGCATAATCTGCGCCTCGTTTCGCATATCGTGCGCAAGTACTACGGTGCGGCTAAAAATCAGGAGGATCTGGTGTCCATCGGAACGGTCGGATTGGTCAAAGCCGTTGACACTTTCCGCTTGGAGAATGGCGCAAAATTTGCGACATATGCGGCAAAATGTATTCAGAACGAGATTCTGATGCACTTTCGCTCTCAGAAAAAGCTGGGCTGTGAGGTTTCCCTCGGCGAGACCATCGATATAGATCGAGACGGAAATCCGCTGACCTACATCGATGTGATCTGTGCGGACGAGGATGTTGCGGAGGAGACTTTGCGCAAGGTGATGACCGACCGAATGCTCGGTCTGATCGACACGGTACTGACAGAGCGGGAACGGCGGATTATACGCCTGCGTTACGGACTCGGCGGAACCGAGCCGCACGCCCAGCGCGAGGTCGCACAAAGTCTCGGCATTTCGCGCTCCTATGTTTCCAGAATCGAAAAAAGCGCACTTGAAAAACTCAGAAACGCAATGTCATGACCGTTCCCTGTCCGGCACATATTCCGCGATGTCCTCCAGTCGACAGTTCAGAATCGCACAAAGCTGATCGAGTGTGTGCGTGTTCAGGTTTTCGTTTTTGCGCAGTCGGTCCAGCTGTCCCGTGCTGAAGCCGTATTCTTTAATCAGCTTATATTGGGAAACACCCCGTTCTTTCATGGTTACCCAAAGTTTCTTGTACAGAATCATAAAAAGCTCCTTTTTTCTCGTTATCATTATTATAAGTTGTCTTTTTTCTCTTGACAATTGCCCGTAAATGGGCTATAATAAAAGAAAAACGAAAAAGGAGCATTGCTATGTACGATTATAAAGAAAGACCTTCCCGGAAAGACCTTTATCGGAACGATAAAAAGAAGGTGGCAACGCTTCGATGCGTCCACGCGGTGATTCTGTTTTTCCTTTTGGTGACTCCTGTTCTGGTTGGATGCTACAAAATCGCAAACAAACCGAAGGAACAGCCGCTTCCGAAGCTTGAATTGGTTTCGGATAAAGCCTCTATTCTGGAAAAATACGAATATCTTGAGCAGTGTAAATTGGAAATCACTATGACCTTCAATCAATCCGTATCCTCCGGCACGGCATCCGTTTCGTTTTATAGCAAAGACCATCAGTTGATTGAAAACAAAACCGTGCGCTTGCATCCGGAAACCTCCGACAGCAAAATCGTGAAAGGCACGGTAAGCGTTGATGGAATTGTAAACAGTTACAAAATCCAAAACTATCAGTTCGAACCGTATACAGAACCGAAATCGGATTCTTTCGAAACAATAGGCGACTATATGGTAATCAGCGCCGCCATTTTGGTTGTTTTGCTCCTGCCTTGGCCTCCGATTTTTCCGCTCTGGATTCGAAACTTCACCTGCAACTGCAAGGAATACATTGTCGGTTCTCACCGCGTATTGATTTATGCCGGCATCGGATATTTCTGCATCAAATCGGACGGCAAAAAATACGATGAAGTTTCCCGTTTTGCGCTTCCCTACATCGGAAAGCCGACCGTCCTGCAAACCACTTTGGAAACCGGCGAAGTCCTGACCGCTACCGTTTCCCCGACCTTCAAGGTCATTCGCCTCAAGGTTGATAACCGCCTTGTTTCCACCGACCGCTTTGATTGAAACATAAAAATCCCCGCCACGAGCCAAAATCGGTTCGCGGCGGGTGCTTTTTCATTTTTTCAGTCTCTTATCGCTTTTTGCGGCAAACTTGGTTCCGACGGTTTGGAAGATCTGAACCATTACCACGAGCAGGATGACCGCAATCAGCATCACGAGGTACTTGAAGCGGTAATAACCGTAATCAATCGCAATCTTTCCAAGTCCACCGCCACCGATCGCGCCGCTCATTGCCGAATAGCCGAGCACGGTGGTCAGCGCGGTGGTCAGGTTGGAGAGGAGCGACGGGACGCTCTCGGGAATCATGACCTTGACGATGATCTGAAACGGCGATGCGCCCATGCTTTGCGCGGCTTCGATGATATTGGGGTTCAGTTCCCGCAGGGAGGTTTCCACCAACCGAGCCACAAACGGGAAAGCCGCCACGACAAGCGGAACGATGGTTGCAACCGTTCCGATGCTGGTGCCGACAATCAGCCGCGAAAGCGGAATGACCATAATCATCAGAATCAGAAACGGAACCGAGCGGAGCAGATTGATCAGGACATTGAGAACCGTCATCAGCCAATGCGGGAGCGGAAGAACACTGTTCTTTTCTCCGACAACCAACAGCACCCCGAGCGGCAGTCCGATCACAACCGCAAAGAAGGTGGAAAGCACCGTGACATAAAAGGTTTCCCAGACGGCGAACGGAATCTCGTTTTTCAGAATCTCCAACGCCTGCGCAACCGATTTTTCGGAAAACAGATCGTTAAACATTGTCTGTCACCTCCTCCGCAAATATGTCGGGATATCCGCGCAAAAATTCCATTGCGCGGGCGGCATCCCCGCCTGCCGGAACGCCGAGAAGCATGGTCCCGTAAATCTGCCCGTCAAGACTGCGGGTCGAAGCGGCAATGATGCTTGCAAGCACGCCCGTTTTGACTGCCATCGTTGCAATCAGCGGTGCGCCCGTCATATCCGCGCCGTTGAACACCAAGCGGATGCGGCGCTCCTTTGTCGGGTCGCAGACTGCATCGTCCGCGCCGTTCGGGAACACCAGTCGCTTTGCCGCGGCGGAACGCGGAGCCGAAAAGACCGATCCGACCGTTCCTTCCTCCACAACGGTTCCGTTATCGAGAATTGCCACATGGTCGCAGATCTCCTCCACCACGCTCATCTGATGCGTAATGACGATGACCGTAATGTTCAGCTTGCGGTTGATCTCGCGGATCAATTGCAGAATCGCGTGCGTGGTGTTCGGGTCGAGCGCCGAGGTCGCTTCATCGCAGAGCAGGACTTCCGGATCCGTCGCCAATGCGCGGGCAATGGCGATGCGCTGTTGCTGTCCGCCCGAAAGCTGTGCCGGATAGACGCGCGCCTTTTCGGGCAGACCGACCAG
>CAKSUH010000060.1 GCA_934500855.1 uncultured Eubacteriales bacterium | reverse complement strand
TGCTCTACCCCGCGATATTTTTTTCCTCGGTCCGACAGATGGTGCCGGTGACCGGGATCGAACCGGTACGATGCTTGCGCATCACGGGATTTTAAGTCCCGGGCGTCTGCCTGTTCCGCCACACCGGCGTTACACACCCCTCGGAGCCTGCTTTCCTTTTCGGTTCGCATTTGTTATTATACCACATCTCCTATCTTTTGTCAATAGTTTTTTTGAAAAAAGTCTCCCTGTATCAAAACTTTTTCTTTCGCTCTTGACTTTTTCTCCCTTTCGGGCTACAATATAGGGGAGTTGATTTTCCGCGGAGGCTGTTTTATGAAGCATATTATATCCGACGGCGGTTTTGTCTGCCGTCCCGTTGCCCACATCCGAACCGATTTCCCCGAGAAATTCGGCATTCCGCGCCAGAGCGGTCTGCTGCCCGAACTGGAAGCCCGCATCGTCTTTCTTCCCGAATTCCGCAACCCCGACGCGCTGCGCGGCATTACGGGTTTTTCCCATCTCTGGCTGCTTTGGGATTTTTCCGCCGTTCCCCACAACGCGAAATTCCAACCGATGGTCCGTCCGCCGCGTCTCGGCGGGAACACGCCCGTCGGGGTGTTTGCCTCCCGCTCGCCGTTCCGTCCCAATCCGATCGGGCTGTCCTCGGTTCGTCTGCTTCGGGTGGAGGAGACCGAAGCGGAGGGGAGCGTTTTGGTCGTTGGCGGCGCGGATCTGATGCACGGAACGCCGATTCTCGACATCAAGCCGTATCTGCCCTACACCGACTGTCACACGGATGCGAGCGGCGGCTTTGCGGAGCCTGTCATGGCGCACCGGTTGGAGGTGGACTTTCCGCCCGCCTTGTGTGATCTGCTCCCTGCGGAAAAGCGCGCTTCGGCTCGGCTTCTGTTGGAGAACGACCCGCGGCCGTCCTATCAGGACGATCCCTCCCGCGAATACGGGGTCAGTTTTGCGGGGTGGAACATCCTGTTTTGTGTGTCGGGGGATTGCCTGACGGTTACGGGGATGGAGTCGCTTGTCTGACATACCTCCCCGAACGGAGTCCGGGTAAACGGTTGGTAATCCCGTTATGAGATTTACCGTGCGGAGAAAATATTGAAAACGGAGAATGACTACGGGAAAGCCGAAGAATTTTTTGCGGTATGAAGTCCCAAAGGCGCATACAGCGAAAATCGCTTTCTCTCTTTCCCGAAGTTCCCGAAGAAAGGATTTTTATGCTTAGTGAAAAAGAAATAACAGAAGGTTTTGAAGATTATAAAAAATTCCGGCATCTGTACCTGACCGCTTTTCCGAAAGAGGAGCGCGTTCCGGCAAAATATCTGATGAAACACAACGACGAAAGCGAGTTGATCGCCTGTTACGACGGTGAGACTTTCTGCGGGTTTTATTCAACGCTCACATTCGGAGATATCACACATATTCTGTTTCTTGCAATTGCGGAAAATCTTCGCGACCACGGATACGGCTCGCAGATTCTCCGATTGATATCCGCCCGTTATCCCGGCAACAGAATCATTCTTGATATCGAGGCGGAGGATCCTTCGGCGCCGAATGCCGAACAGAGAACGAAGCGCAGGGCATTCTACGAAAGAAACGGTTATACCGATTCGGGGATTGCCTATGAATGGAAGGGCGTTCCGTACCGTATCCTGATCCGGAACGGGCGTATTTCGAAGGCGGAATTTGAGGCTTTCTGGGATAACCTTGACGAAGTCCGCAGAAAGGAAATGTGAATGCGGGAAGGGGAGACGGTTTTCGATTTTTCTATAGGAAAGAAGGGGTGACGGCTGCCTGTAAGCTGAACCGTCACCCCTTCGGGCATTCTTATTTGCACGCAGCTTCCACGCGTTCGGTGAAACCGTTTTGGCAGAGCGTTGCCATGCGCAGAAGCATGGCGGTTACCGCGTCGCCCGTTGCGGAGCCGTGCCCCTTCATGACGGGGGCTTTGACACCGAGCAGGATTGCGCCGCCCTGCGTGTTGTAGTCGTACTTTTCGCGGACTGCGGAAAGCGCGCTCCGCACCGTTTCGGGTGCATTCGGGAGGCGTTCCTCCAACTCGGCGATCACGGCTTTTGCCACGCCCTCGATGGATTTGAGCAGGATGTTCCCGTGGAAACCGTCACAGACGATGACATCGGTCGCGCCCGAGAGCGCCGCGGTCGGCTCGATGTTGCCGAGGAAGCGGATCGGCAGGGTGTGCAGCAACTTATTCGCTTCCTTGACCGCCTCGCACCCTTTGGTGTCCTCCGCGCCGTTGGAGAGCAGGGAGATGCGCGGCGATTCGTAGCCGATGCTTTTCATGTAAGCATCGCCGAGATGGGCGAAGGACGCGTACAGTTCGGGGCGGCTGTCGATGTTCGCGCCGCAGTCCAGAAGCAGGAGCGGATCGCCGTGCGCGTTTTTCAGCTCCACGGCGAGAATCGGGCGCAAGCCGCGCAGTTTTCCGAGCAGCATGATCGAGCAGACCAGCACCGCCCCCGTTGCGCCGCAGGTTACCACACCGGCGGCTTTTTGGTCGCGCACCAACTCCATCGCGCGCACCAGAGACGCGTCGGTGTTTCTGTAGCCCTCCATCGGGTTGTCGTAGTTGGTCAGCGCCGCGGGGGAGTCGACCGTTTCATACCGCCCAGCAAGGGAGGGGTCCGCGTCGGTCAGCGGGGAGAGCGCGTCCCGATGTCCGCAAAGATAGAGGAACAGTTCGGGATTCCGCTTCAGCGCCTCGAGAGCGCCGCGACAGAGTTCGCGCTCGTCGGTGTCTGCGCCGAGCAGGTCAACAGCCAGTGAAATCATCTGCTTGTCTCCTTGATCCCGTCGCCGCTTTCGCGCTCCCGCCGCCAGACATTTTCGAGAATGGTCCGGTAAACGGCAGGGGAGAAGGGCGGGCGGGTAATATCCCGGATTGTTTCGGGAGAGAGCGTTTCGCCCTCGGCGTATTCCGCGCCTGCGGCGGTGAATTTTGCAATCGAACGGTCAACGCGCGCGCCGCCGTTGTCGATCATGGTCTTGTACTGCGGGCAGAGGATGGGCAGGAAATTGCCTTTGCCGAGGATGAGGTCGAACTCCCGCAGAATCGGGTCGTAGACCTCGTTCGTCTCGTTGTAGGCGCAACCCGAAATCAGGATGAATTTCCGGTCTGCTTTCGGATATCGAAAGGTGTGCGCCGGTTCGCCGTCCTGCGGGGTGTTCTGCCCGTGGTACGCCATGACCATGGAGAGCAGGCGATCCATCATGACCTTGAACTGCCCGGGGATGCCGAAATAGTAGAGCGGGAAGGAGGCGATGAGAATATCCGAGGCAAGGATTTTTTCCTTGAGCGCGGGGATGTCATCGTTTTTGATGACGCATTCGCCCTCGGTTCTCCCCCAGCAGGAGAGGCAACCGAGGCAGGGACGGATGTTCAGCGCCGCCACATGAACCGTTTCGGCTTCGTAGTTTCCGCTTGACAGCATGCCCCGCACAAAAGCGTTGGTCGCCACCATCGTGGTGCTTTTTTCTTTGTGGGGACTGCCGTTGAGAATCAGAATCTTCCGCATCTTACAGACCGAGAAAATGCCACTTGTGCAGGAAGGAATTCCGCGTGGAGTAGGCATCGTAGCGCCCGATTTTGCGGTACTTTTCAATGCGTTCCGCAACCAGTTTCTCGTCGCTCAGGCGCGAGAGGGCGCGGAACTCCTCGGCAAGGCTGTCGCCGAGCGCGGACATAAAGGCTTCGCGTTCCGCTTCATCGGTGAAGTCCGAAGGTTCGGCAACCTTGCGCTCGATGATGCCCATCGAAAGCAGGTCGTCCGCCGTCAGGCGCAGATGCTCCGCCGCCTCGGGTGCACGCGCGGGGTCCTTGAACAGGATGCTCGCGCAGGATTCGGGGGAAATGACCGAATAGTAGGCGTTCTCCAGCATCCAAACGCGGTCTGCAACCGCAAGCGCCAACGCTCCGCCGCTTCCGCCCTCGCCGATCATCAGCGAGATAATCGGGGTTTTGACCGTGGAAAGCTCGTAAAGGTTCTGCGCAATCGCCTCGCCCGCGCCTCTCTCCTCGGCACCCTTGCCGCAGTTCGCGCCCTGCGTGTCGACAAAGCAGATGACGGGGCGGTGGAATTTCTCCGCCTCGCGAATCAGGCGCAGCGCCTTGCGGTAGCCCTCGGGGAGGACACAGCCGAAGTTGCGGTACATCCGCTCGTGCAGGTCGCGTCCCTTTTCAATGCCGATGACCGTCACGGGCATTCCGCGCAGCTTGGCAATGCCGCCCACAATGGCGTGGTCGTCCGCAAAGGCGCGGTCACCGTGCAGCTCGCAGAAATCGGTGAAAAGAGAGGGGGAGGTGATGTAGTCCATCGAGGTTGCCCGACCGTTGCGGCGGGTGCGACAGATGCGTTCGTAGACCGATTGATTCTCTTCCATAACAGACCTCCTTATTGCACCTCGTGGAGCGAGAGCAGCCGCCCGAGATGGACGCGCTGTTCTTCCCGCGGCACGATTTCGTCCAGAAAGCCGTTCCGAAGCTGGAATTCGGCGGTCTGGAATTCATCGGGGAGCTTTTCGCCCGTGACCTGCTCGACCACGCGCTTGCCCGCAAAGCCGATGCGGGCGTTCGGCTCGGAGAAGATGATGTCACCGAGCATGGCAAAGGACGCGGTCACGCCGCCCATGGTGGGGTCGGTCAGACCGACAATGTAAAGCAGTCCCGCATCGCTGTGGCGCTTGACCGCACCCGAGACCTTCGCCATCTGCATTAAGGAAAGCATTCCCTCCTGCATCCGCGCGCCGCCCGAGACGGTAAAGCCGACCACAGGCAGACGGTTTTTCAGCGCGTACTCAAACAGCGCCGTGATGCGGTCGCCGACCACGGTTCCCATCGAGCCGAGCATGAATTCGGGGTTCATCACGAAAATCGCGGTCCTCTGCCCCTCAATTCTGGTCACGCCGCAGAGAACGCCCTCGTTCTCTTGGCTTTTCGCCTTTGCGGACGCGTATTTCTCCCGATAGTCGGGGAAGCCGAGCGGGTCGGTGAAAACCTCCTCGCCGAACAGTTCCTCAAAGGCGTCGGTATCCGAGAGCAGGTCCACCCGTACCCGCGCGGGCATGGGGATGTACGCGCCGCAAGAGGGGCAGACCCACAGGTGGGTGTCCAGTTCCTCTTCGGTAAAGCTCTCCTTGCATTTCGGGCAGGCTTTGACCGAAAGACGCAGTGCGTCCTTCTCCCGCTCGTTGACTGCTTCAGCAATTGCCATGATCCATCAATCTCCCAAAAGTTCTTTCAAAACCGCCTCATAGGACGGGAAATCGTTCACCGTCAGCGCGGTTGCCTCGGGCAGGGTGCGCCGGACAAAACCGGTCAGGGTCGCACCCGCGCCGACCTCCACAAAGGTGTCGATGCCGTCCGCCGCCATTGCGCGCAAAGTGTCCTCCCAACGGACCGCGTGGCAGACCTGCTCCGAAAGCAGAGCGGTGATGCCTGCACGGTCGGCAGGGTAAAGACCCGCAGTGCGGTTGGCGTAAACCGGAATCTGCGGTGCCTGCAGAGGCATTTTTTCAAGCGCCGCGCGTAAAACCGGCTCCACATCCTTCATGTAAGGCGTGTGGAACGCGCCGCTGACGGGAAGCTTGACCGCCCGTCCGCCCGCCGCCTTGATTGCGTCGCAGAACGCGTCGATCTCGCCCGCATTGCCCGCGCAGGAGACCTGCCCCGGGCAGTTGTAGTTGACGGGCCAGACCTCGGAAAAGCCCGCGCAGGTCGCTTCCACGACCTCGGGGGTCAGTTTCAGCGCCGCCGCCATGCCGCCGGGATGACGGGCGGATTCCTTCGCCATCGTTTCGCCGCGCAGGGAGACAAAGCGGAAGCCGTCCGCGTCGGTCATCACGCCCGCAAACGCGAGCGCGGGAATTTCGCCCAGCGAAAAGCCCGCAACCGCCGCAGGGACAACGCCTGCCGTGACAAGCGCCTGCGCGATGGCGTAATCGGTCAGATACAGGCAGGGTTGGGTGTTCTCGGTTTTCTTCAGCTCCTCGGGGTCACCCGCAAAGCAAAGCTCCGTAACGCCCGGGCGCAGGCTTTCGCCCATGTCGAACACCGCTTTTGCAACCGGCAGATGCTCTGCCATGTCCTTGCCCATGCCGACTGCCTGCGCGCCCTGACCCGCAAACAGGAATGCGATTTTTTTCATGCGTTTTCTCCGTTTCCTTCAATTGCCGCGCGGGGCATGGCGGTGAACGCCAGACTGCCCTTGGCGCGGGTCTGCCCGTCAACCGTGACAACCGCGTCAAAGGAAATGAGCGGTCCGCCCGCGCTTTTTTTGGTGACCCTGACGGTCATCACATCGCCCGGAAGAACGGGCTTCAGAAACTTGAAGCCGTCGATTTTGAGCAGGACATAAAGCAGGCTTTCGTTGTCGCCTTCGCTTTCCACGGTCAGCGAGCAGAGCTGCGCGCAGGTCTCCGCAATCAGCACGCCCGGCAGAATCGGCGTACCGGGGAAGTGACCCGCAAACCACGGGTCGTTGATCGAGACGGTCTTGGTTCCGACCGCCGACTGCCCCGGAACCAGTTCCGTGACCTTTTCGATCATCTGGAACGGGGGGCGCTGGCGCAGATTCTTCTGCACATCGAAAATGTTCATCACAGCGAGATTCCTCCGTCAACGGTCAGAATCTGCCCCGTCATGTACGCGCAGGTGTCCGACGCGAGCATCGAAACGATTCCCGCAACCTCCTCCGCGTGACCGAGACGGTGCATCGGAATCGCATCGAGGTATTCCTTCTTCTTTTCCTCGGGAAGCGCGTCGAGCATTTCGGTCTCGATAAAGCCCGGGGCGACCGCATTCACGCGTATGCCGTAGGGGGCAAGCTCCTTCGCCATGGTCTGGGTCATGGAGTTGACCGCGCCCTTGGTCGCGCTGTATACGCACTGCCCGGGGAGTGCCAGAATGCCGCTGACCGAGGACATATTGATGATGACCCCGCTCTTCTTGCGGAACATCTTCAGCACCGCCTGCTGTGCGCAGTAGAGGTATCCCTTGACATTGAGTTCCATACACTTGTCCAGCGTTTCGGGCGTGAGCATCAGCAGGTATTCGTCCCTGACGATGCCCGCGTTGTTGACCAGCACATCAATCTGTCCGTAAGCCTTGGAAACATCGCGCATCATCGCGCGGACTTCCTCCGCCTTCGAGACATCGGCGCGGTAAAGCATTCCGTCGCCGCCGTTTTCGCGGATGGTGTCCAGAACCTTCTGCGCTTCGGTATCGCTGTGCGCGTAGTTGATGACCACCGTATAGCCGTCCCGCGCCAGCCGGACGGCGCAGGCGCGACCGATGCCGCGCGATGCGCCTGTGACAATCGCTACCTTCATGTTGTCCTCCGTTATCTTTCCGCTACGATTGCGGTATACGAACCGCCTGCCGCAAACGAGACGACCAGAACGCGGTTCAGCTCCGCCGACTTCACGCCGACTTTCTTCACGCCGTCCGCCGCCGCGAGATACGCGTCCGGCTCTTCCGCAATGTCACCGTGCAGCATCAGCGCCGTGTGCGCAAGCCCCAGCGTTGCGGATGCCGCGCGACCTTCGCCCGCACGCTCCTTCACGCTGATGACGGGAACGCGCGAGAGATCAAAGCACTTGGAAAGTCCTTCGGCTTCCACTGCGTCAAGCGCACTGTGACCGTTTGCAAAACCGACGATCGCGTCGATGTCGGAAGCGGTCAGATGCGCGTCGTCAAGCGCCGCTTCCACGGCTGCCGTCAGACCTGCCGCCGAACCCGTGACCTTGCCGAACGGAACGCTTCCGTGCGCCATGCCGTAGCCGGTCACGCGGCAGAGCACCTCTGCACCTCTTGCCTTTGCGGAATCCACCGTTTCCAGCAGTGCCGAAACCGAGCCGTCCGAAAGGGAAAAGACTGTTTTGCTTTCATAGGGGCGAACCTTTTCGTCGGCAACCAATCCCAGTTTTCCGTACAGTTCGGAGATGATTTCGCTGTTCTCGTCGGTACCCGTTGCGAGCATCGCGTCCTCCCAGCCGTTGCGGATGACCTGCATCGCGTAAGCGACCGACTGAAGTCCCGACTGCGCGCCGTTGGTCACGGTGACATTATATCCCTTGATGCCGGAGCAGATGGAGAGGTAGCCGCCCGCCGCGTTGTAAACGGTGTTCGGGAATTTGAATGCCGATCCGCCCGCATTG
>CAKSUH010000059.1 GCA_934500855.1 uncultured Eubacteriales bacterium | reverse complement strand
ATCCGCCAAGTCCATCGCCGTTACAATGTTGACGGGTCCGTCATACATATTGACATTGATGATGATTCCGTACCGAAGCTCCACTGCGCTGTTGCGGGCAAAAACCGCTGCGGACAGATCGGTTTTCGTATCCGTTGCATACAGGTCATCACTGCCCCACGGAGTGTGCTTTCTGCCGAGAATGTTGTATTCCTCGCCGTTGAATTTTTCCTTCGGCAGGTCTTTCCAGCTTTTCTTTGGTTCTTCGGTTTCAGAACCGTTCGTATCGGTGTGGGTTCCTTCATCGGTGTCGGAGGTTCCCAGGGTGCCGGGGGATTCTTTCTTGCATCCGGCAAAAACGGTCAAAGCCATGATGACAACCAGGAACAGACAGAGTAAGCGTTTCATAAATCACATCTCCTTTGTTTTTTGTTTTTATCCTCGGATTGAACCGTCAGCGAAAGTACGCGATATACGGCTCAATCGGATCATCCGTAGCGTAGCGCCCATCCTCCAGTCCCACACTGTGGTTGCACATCCGGAATTCAAAACGGTCCGGAAAAGTCCCGATCGCCAGCCCCTGAGAAATCCGCGGCGTTGCCGTGCGCGGGTGCGACTGATAAACCGCTTCATCGGTGCCGGGATCACCCGGAACCACATCGTGCAGATACGCGAGATCGCAGCGTTGCGTTCCCATCAGATGTGCCGTAAACAGGTGCGACTGATCTGTCCAATCGCGGCTGGACTTCTGCGTACTGCCGAAATCCGGCAGAGCATCGGGAGAATCGAACATCCGAAAAACCTGCTGTGCGGTAAACCGATTTCTGACAATTCCGTGCGTGTCCCCGAACAGGTGGAAGATGTTGCGGTGTCCCCGGTATGCGTCCAGCAGCAGAGCACGGTTCTCACGGTCCACGCTGTCCGGCGGCATATGCGTCAGAACAATCGTCGGCTTGTGCCCGTCCGGGTCGGTTTCCCGCAGCCGCTGCTTCAACCAGCGGAGCGCGTCCGGCGAATAGCGGCGGATGCTGTCTTTCCACATTGCCTGATGGGAATAGATATCGTCCGGGTGGAAATTGATGCAGTAAATGTCGATTCCCCCAACCGCATATCGGAAACCGAGCAAATATGCGCCTGCCTGTCTGCCAACCTTCTCGGAATATCCCACGCAGACATCTGCATCCGGCAGTGTGCCCATATCTTCCCGCATCGGTCCCGTGAAGTAGTAGTCGGAAGAATTATACGGAACATCGTTATACCCTTCCTTCACGCCCTCGCCACAGGCAAAATCGTGATTTCCGGCGATGTAGATGACTTTTCCGTCCTTCGTTCCGCGTTTCAGTTCTCGCGAGAGCTTTTCCTTAATGTCCAGAAAATTCCGTTGGGGCAGCCAGCCGGATTCCCGATACGACACATAATCGCTGACGGTATCCCCACCGACCAGCGTCACATCCGCCGCCCCGAATCGCCGCAGGTTCAGGTCTACGCCCATCGCAACCGTTTTGCGCAGCGTGGTCGGATAGTCCAGCATCGAAAGCATATTGTGAATGTCTGAGTAACAGGTAATCAGCATAATGTTCCTTCATTGAGCAATCCGTATCCGGATTACATGGATTTGGTTCTTCCTTTTGTTCAATTTTAACACTTTTCGCGGAAAATAACCATATAAAATCCGAAAGAAAATTCGCACAAATCGCAAGGTTTGACAGAATCCGCATGAAGTGAATTTCATGCTCTCCAAAATTGCCGGTGCTCCTTTGTTGATTTTGACGGAGAGGCACAAAAAGCCCTCCCGGTAAAAAAAAGACCCCGCAATCATGCGGGATCTTTTTGGGATTGAAGATGAATTCAGTCCGCCACCGGGGGCTGCGGCTGAAGAAGCGTGTGGTAGTAGTAAACCGGCATGGCGCTCCAGCCGTGGCAGAGACTGCCGGCGCCGTGAAAATCAGCCTCTCCCAACTCGGTTTCCCAGAAGGAGGTCGCGCCGGCATCCAGCATAGGCTGATAGGTTTTGCGGATGTCCTCCAGAACCGCCTCACGGTAGCCCTCCCGGTCAACCTTCAGCAGGGCATCGTACAAAAAGCAGGTCATGCTCAGAGAAACCGGCGTCATGCCGTTCTCCCCCGCCAACTGCGCGGCAACGCGTTCGGCAATCTCCCCTTCCGCCGCGCCGCACAGAACCGCAAGCGCGTTTGCCAGTTCGCTGTAGCCGTAGGTATCGGAACGGTTGCGGAAACGGTTCTGCTCCGGAACATAGAAAACCTCAAAAATCCGACGGGTGAGCGACTGAACACGCGCACGGAGATCCTTACGGATCTGAAGGAGGTCGTAAATCCGCTGCATCCGATCCAACGCCAGGGACAACAAACCGTTCAGCACGGCATCGAAATGCACGGGGGCTTGTTTCCCGTCCAACTCCTCCCGCCATTCGTAGAAGTTCCAGTAGCTCCCTTCCGGAAAGCAGGGAACCAGACCGTCCTCCATGCGGCAGAGAAACGCCTGCAGAATCGCCTCTGCCCGCGGCAGAACATCACGCGCGAGGGTCAGGTCGCCGGACTGCACGGAATACTCGTAAAGTGCCAGGATATAATGCAGAGAGAAAGACGGAATCGCGTTGCCGAGATTTTCAGGCGTGCAGATGGAAAGCAGACCGTCCTCCCGCCTGTCCTGCCCCATCAGCCACAGGCAGGCGCGCGGAAATGCGAATTCCCGAAAAGCGTAATAACCGCAAAGCATCTGATTCCGGCTGTCCATGGCATACATCGCCTGCTCTCTCCACGGGCAGTCCTCGTAGTGGTCGTGCATACAAAGCTCCAGCGTGCGCACCGCAACGGCATAAATCCGGTCGGTCAATTCATCGCCGAAGGAAACCGCAACCGGTTCCAGCGGATACGGGCACGGGAGCAGGGACAAAAATCCGATTTCCAGATCCGATTCCGAAGTCAGTTCCAGATAGCGCGCCCCGAGCCGCCGGAAATAGTTGGTATACTCCGTATCGCCGACGCCAACGGATACCCGGGCGCTGAAATCCCGATCGCCGATGCGGGATCGCACCCAACCGTCCGCAATATGCTCCCCCCACGCGATGTGCAGGTTCTGCGGAACCGCAGAACGCACCGAAAGCGTCAGGTATCCGACCTCCTCATGCCCGAGGTCAAACAGCCAACGGTTGCCCTCGCGGCGAATCGGCAGGCTTGGAATGCGGGGAAGGACAGACAGCTTCCGGATCGGCCGCTCCGTCTCCGGTGCCGGAAGATCGAGCGCCCGGCTTGCCGAAAATCCGTTCAGCTCGCCGTTCTTCCAGCCGTCCTCCCGGTCTGCCCGATAGAAAAAGCTGAATCCTAACTGAAAAGTAATGTTCTTCCGTGCGTGGCTGAGGTAGGCACGGCTGAGGCGGGATTGCGTTTCCGCGCCGGACACCGCAACCGACTTTCCGGCAACCGAAACCGCATACCACAAGCCTGCGGGTCCCGGATAATACGAAAAATTCCCAATCCCGTAATGCCAGACCACAACCGCCATGTGATTGACTCCCCGGTGCAGATACGGGGTGATGTCGAGGCGGTCATAGACCTTGCAGTAGGGAAAATCCTTGTACTGATCGGAATTCACGAACTGACCGTTCAGAAACAGGGTGTAGTCGGAGTCGGCGGAAATCCGCAGCTCCGTCTCGCCTCCTTCCCAATCAAATGATGTGTAAAACTCCCCGTAGCTGTCCGCAGTCGCATCCTCCTGAAGCCAAGCCCATACTGGTTCCAAAGCTTTATCCTCCGATATGCCGTTTTTTTTAATTGTAGCATGATTGAATCCAAATTTCAAGTGTGCAATCCTCCAAAAAGAGAACCGAAATTCTGTAGCAGTTGCACAATAATTCAAAAATCTTTGATTTTGGAGCCGGTCGGATATTGAAAATCAAAGAACGGACTGACATCAATCGGTTCTTACGAATTGATAATCGAAGGGTACATCAGGTGATGCAAAAATCACAAAAAAGCGCGTGTGCCGTAACGAAGCCGCTTGCCTCGGCTGCCCGTTTCATACACTGCCCCATTGGCATCTGCCGAGGATCCGAAACAAGCCATGTCGCCGCAAAGCGAATTTCAGTTAAGGCAACACCTTTTCTCTGTGTTTCCTTAATCGATGATGTTTCTTTCAAAGCGAAAAAGGCGGCGCCCCGCACAACACCATGTTGCGCGGGGCGCCGCCTCTTCTGTTTTCTCATCAATAAAAGGTCGCAACTTCCTGAATCGGAGGGACTGCAAAATCGGATGCGGTAACATAGAGAACGGGACCCGCAGTCCGATAAAATTTGTTTTTCTCCACGCGAATCTGACCCGTCAGCATCGCCCAATCCCGCGTTTTGAGTGTGGTCGGTCCGTCGAACACGCAAACCAGCGGATGGAACGCAATGTCCGCTTCACAACAGGTCATCACATGCCGTCCCGCAAGCGTCATGTTCGCGGGCATCTTCGGGTCACGCGCAATCAGCCCTTTGAACTTCACAACCTTGCCGTTGTACTTGTCCATCTCCTCGGAAAGATCGCGGTAGAACACCGCATAATCCGCATCCGCAATCTCCACAACAGGCGCGTCCAAATCAAACGGCAACGGGTCCGCAATGTCATCGTACTCCACATGACCGTCCGGGTAATCGTAGGTAATCGCCGCGCGACGGGACGCCGCACGAACGATCTTGTGCACCTCTTCCTTGTCAATATCCGCAGGGGTACGGCTCAGAACCACCATCTCCGCATTCGTCAGCTTGTCAACCGTCAGCTGCCGCATATTCCGGCTGTAACTGATGAAGGTGTTCGCGTCCGCAAACATCATCTCCTGATAGATTCCCCAGTTGTCGGGCAGACTGTCGTACAGCTGCTGAAGCATCCACATCCCGTTGTATTCGATAATCACACGGTCCAGCTTGTGCTTTTTGCCGAGCGCCGTCAGGTTCTCCTTGTTGATCTCGCTCTCGTCCTCAATCTTTTCGAGGTAGACATTCTGCCCGTAGAACTTCGACGGGTCAAACTCGTCAATTCCCTCTTCGCATTGCAGGATCAGCGTTTTTTCGCCCGAATTGAATCGCTTGTCCTCCATCGACTCCTGAATGACATGCGTCTTGCCGCCCTCCAGAAAGCCTGTGAACAGATAAACCGGTAGCATCGTCGCCATGGTTGTTCCTCCGCTTATTTCTTCTTCCACTCCACACCGAACAACCCGGCAAGCGCCGCCTTGTTCAGATGCGAGCCGATCACGCAAAGTCTGCCCGTCACGCCCGCCGTGCCGTGGCGCACATCCGGCTCTCCGGGTACATAGTCGAAATGAATCCACCGACCGTCGGTCCCTTCGACAATGCCCTTGGCGCGCAGAACAATGCCGTACTTGTTCTCTTCCAACAGGGATTCCAGAATGCCGTGCAGCTCGTCCTCGCCGAACTTCTTGGTCGTCTCGACGCCCCAGCTGACGAACACCTCGTCCGCATCGTGGTCATGATGGTGATGATGGTGGCAGGAGCACTCGGGATCGTCGCACTCGTCATCATCGTCATCGTCGTCATCGTCGTCATCATCGTCGTGATGATGGCAGGAACACTCGGGATCGTCGCATTCATCATCGTCATGGTGGTGATGGTGGTGATGCTCGTGCCCGTCATCGTCATCATCCTCGTCATGATGGTGGCAGGAACACTCGGGATCGTCGCATTCATCGTCATCATCGTCGTGGTGATGGTGGTGATGGTGATGCTCCTCCCCTGCGGTTGCCGCAAGTCGCGCCAACTCGTCCTCAATCGTGTCGCGGCGCTCCATTGCCGTCAGAAGCTGTTTGCCGTCCAGTTGACTCCAAGGCGTGGTGACAATGACCGCCGTCGCGTTGTGCTCCTTCAGCATCGCAACCGCCTCTTCGAGTTTCGCCTCGCTTACCCCCTCGGTGTGCGACAGCACAATGCACCCCGCGTTCTCCACCTGATCGTTGAAGAACTCGCCGAAATTCTTCATATACATCTTGCACTTGTTCACATCCACAACCGTTGTGAACCCGTTCAGAACCGCTCCCTGCGGCGCAACATTCTGCACCGCGCGGATGATGTCGGAAAGCTTGCCGACCCCCGAAGGCTCGATCAGAATGCGATCGGGTTTGTACTAGGTCAGCACCTTTTCCAGAGCCTTGCCGAAATCACCGACCAGAGAGCAGCAGATGCACCCGCTGTTCATCTCGCGAACCTCAATCCCCGCGTCCTGCATGAATCCGCCGTCAATGCCGATCTGACCGAACTCGTTTTCAATCAGCACCAGCTTTTCTCCGCTGTAAGCCTCCTTGATCAGCTTCTTAATCAGCGTGGTCTTGCCCGCTCCCAGAAAGCCCGAGAAAATGTCAATCTTTGTCATGATACTCATCCTTCTTTATATAATATTTTTATTTTCTATAAAGTATTTCCGCCCCACAGTTTTCGTCGTGGCAATAGCGGTAATAAAAGTTTTCGCCCGCCTTTTTCAAAAGGCGGCGCGGTCAAGGGCGCGTAGCCCTTGTCGCGCTCCACAGAGCGCGAAATTCCCTTTAACGGCGCTTTCTTTTTGCAAAGCTTTTTCTTTGCGCCTCTATGGTCAAAGAAAAAGCGTTAAAAAGATTTATACTTCTTATAAAAAATGCCATTCGTCTCCGGACTTAATTTCCCCCGCCGACCCATGCGCCAAGCGGTGTGAAATCAGTCAGAAGCCCGCAAAGAAGCCCGATGGCAAACAACAACACCGTCACCCGCACGGAATCCCGAACCGGGCGGTTGTTGCGGAACAGCACGGGAAGTCCCACCCCCGCGTTGATCAGCAGCCCCGAGAGCATTGCCCCAACGCTGATAACATCGGAAAGATACAGTTCGGTCAATACCACCGAGGACGCACAGTTGGGGATCAGCCCCACCAGAGCCGCCAACAGATTTCCGAGAACCGGACGATCCAGAATCAGCGCCGCAATCCGCTCCTCGCCGATGAAGTGAATCAGCGTGTTCAGCGCAAAGCTGACAACCAACAGAAAACCCGTGATTTTCAGCGTGTGCTTCAGTGCCGACAGTGCGAAGTGATCCTCGCAGTGGCAGTGTTCCCGCTCGCAGATGTCCTCAATGTGGGAGTGCTCCTCCCCTCTGCGGAACAGGCGGCAGACCGCGTCCACCGCGAACCCCGCCGCAACGCCGCAAAGCACCTTCACGGCAAGAAAGCGAAAGAGGAAGCCCGCCGAAACGCCGTGCGAAATCAGAATCGGAAGCATTTCGTCCGATGTCGAGAGCCAGACAGAAAGAAGTGTTCCGACCGTCACAACCCGCCCCGCGTACAGTCCCGCCGCCGCAGCGGAAAAGCCGCATTGCGGAACAATGCCGAGCAAGCCGCCGATGAGCGGTCCGACCCGCCCCGAGCGACCGAGCAAACGCCCCGTTGCGTCCCCCGAACGGTGCTCCAGATATTCCATCAGCAGATAGGTCAGAAACAGGAACGGCAACAGCTTCGCCGTATCAAGCAGGGTGTCAAGAATTACATCAACCAAGCCGTTTTCCCTCCGTTTTTTTCAGACATTTGCGGCAGATGCCGTACAGCACCGATTGTCCGCAGTCGATTGCAAAACCGTGCTCCGCCATCAGATGCCGTGCAAAGACCACCGAATCGCCGCAGTCCAGATGCTCCAACCTGCCGCAACGCAGGCATTTCGCATGGAAGCAGTCGCGGCAGGAGCAGGACCCACCGATATATTGGTAGACCGAACACCCGCGCTCCTCGTTGCGGAATTTCCGAACCGTCTCCTCGTCGCAAAGCGCGGAAAGCTGACGGTAAAGACTGCTTTTCCCGATGTTTGCGTCCCCGTTGACCGAGAGGCAAAGCTCCTCCACGGTAAACTGACAGTCGGGATGCGCGGCAAGAAAGGAAACGAGCCGCCGCCTGCCCGCAGTCTGATAATTTTTCCGATCCAAACGCTTTCCCCTCCCTCCGTCAACCGGTCGGAACACCTTGCTCCGAAGCGCCGAATATGAGAACCATTCTCATATTATACTCCAAAAAGAGGATTTGTCAAGGGGTTTTGCAAAAATAATCGGAAGAAAGGACGGAAAAAAGTGTGGGCGGAGCAAAAAATTGCGAAAAAGGCTTGACAAAAGCGAAAAAAAGTAGTATACTATATCAGTCGGCATGGAGAGATGGCTGAGCTGGTCTAAGGCGCACGACTGGAAATCGTGTGTTCGGCTAATAACCGACCGAGGGTTCGA
>CAKSUH010000058.1 GCA_934500855.1 uncultured Eubacteriales bacterium | reverse complement strand
GGTCGGAATGACAGGATTCGAACCTGCGACATCGTGGTCCCAAACCACGCGCGCTACCAACTGCGCTACATCCCGATTCTGTTTTTCGATCGGCTCGGCGGGGCGTACTTTCTGTTTTTTCTTCCGCGCAAAGCCTTTGCTTGGAAGAAAAGCACCGCCCGGTGTGCAGATGTCCGCTCGGACGCCGCGTTTGCTGACGGTCCTTGCTGACCTGTACGCTCGGGCGTTCGCCCGGACCGTGCGGTGCGTTTCTCTTTTTCTGGGGTGAGATATGGGACTCGAACCCACGGCCTTCAGGGCCACAACCTGACGCGCTAACCAACTGCGCCAATCCCACCATTTCTTCTTCTGGCGTGCCTTGGGGGATTCGAACCCTCGACCTACTGCTTAGAAGGCAGTTGCTCTATCCAACTGAGCTAAAGGCACATCAGAGATCAAACAGAGCTTTGCTTCCTGCTCTTCGCAGGAAGCAAAGTCGTTTGTGGAGCGAGTGATGGGAATCGAACCCACGCGGCCAGCTTGGAAGGCTGGAATTCTACCATTGAACTACACTCGCATTCCCTGCGACGGTCTCTCTCCAACAGGTACTTTGGTATTATACCATATTTTTTTTGTTTTGTCAAGAGATTTGCAAAAATTCTTCCCGTATTTTTGAAAGAGAACGGGCAGACGCTTTTGCGAATGCCCGCCCTCTCTGTTATCAGAGACAGTTTTTTCGGATTTCTCCGATTATTTAACCTCGACGGTTGCGCCGGCTTCGGTAAGAGCCGCCTTAACCTTCTCAGCTTCGTCCTTGGAAACGCCCTCTTTGATCGCCTTCGGAGCTGCCTCAACGAGATCCTTCGCGTCCTTCAGACCCAGACCCGTGATCTCACGGACAGCCTTGATGACATCAAGCTTCTTTGCACCGAAGCTTGCAAGGATAACATCGAATTCGGTCTTTTCCTCAGCCGCGGGAGCTGCTGCGCCTGCTGCCGCAACAACGCCGACGGGAGCCGCTGCGGATACGCCGAACTCCTCTTCAACTGCTTTCACGAGATCGGAAAGCTCCAGAATGGTCAGAGACTTGATCTCTTCCAGAATATTGGTAATCTTTTCGGATGCCATTTCAATATACCTCCAAAATCATTTGATATTGTGTGTTCCGTACTGACGGGACGGGAACCGACGGCTATACGCCGTAGTGTTTTCAGGCTTCTGCGGGGGCTTCTTCTGCCGGTGCCGCCTCGCCGTTTTTGTCGACCACTGCCTGCAGAGCGTAAGCAAAGCTGAACAGCGGAGAACGGATGGAACCGAGAAGCTTTGCGATAAGGGTCTCCTTGGACGGAATCTCCGCCAGGGCGCCGACGGTGTTCGCGTCGATGACCGCTCCGTCAACATAACCCGCGAGAATGTTGAAGCTCTCAACCTTATCTGCGTACTTCTTCAGGATTTTGGCCGCCGCAACCGGGTCCTCCTTGCTGATCGCGATAGCGGTCATGCCGTTCAGATGCTCCTTGAGTGCGCCGTAGCCGACTTCGTCGCAGGCTCTTCCGGTAAGGGTGTTCTTGGAAACCACATACTTAACGCCTGCCGTGCGAAGTTCCTTCCGCATTGCGGTATCGGTGTCAACCGTGATACCCTGATAGTTCACGATAACGCCTGCCGCGGATTCCTTGATTTGAGCTGCGAGATCTGCAACGATCTGCTGCTTTTTCTCCAGAATGGAATTGCTGGGCATTTTGTTTTTCACCTCCCGTTGTGAAATGTGAAATAGGACTTGTGTGCTGAGAAATTTGAGAGACTGCATGTAAAAAACAAAAAATCTCTCTCCGGCAACACTGCGCGAAGAAAGACCGATTACACCTTATGATAGGATTCGATTCATTCCCTCGGCAGGAAAGCGTGACGCTTTTACCGGAACCTGCTGTCTTCGGATAACAGGAGCATTATACCACATTTCCTCGCGTTTGTCAAGGGCTTTTCCGAAAAAAAGTCTCCGCTTCGCCCGAAAAAACAGAAAAATCGGTCGGCAAACGGGCTTTTACCGACCGTTTTTAAGAATAAGAACCGTTCTCATTCTTTCTTATCGCCTTTGGGGTGATTTTTCAGGATTCGTTCGGCTGCACGCAGGAGCTTTTCCCGCAGCCATTCCGGTTCCTCAAGGGTGAAATCCGCGTCCAGTGTAAAGAGCGTTCCCACAAAGCGCTCGATGCTGTGGAATTCGCAGCTGTAGCGATTCGGTCCCGTGCGCGCGACGATGTAGGGAGCAAGCTCTACTGCGGAAAGTTTGCCGGGGAGGGTCAGGGTTGCGGTGTAGGGAATCTGCATCTGGATGATGGCTTCGTCTGCTCCGTATTCCTCGGCGCTCCGCACGGCGGCGATCTCGGGAATGTAGGATTCGTCGTTATCGGAGGTAACGAGTACGGGGAGCGTGAAATCCGCGGTATAGTAAAAGCCGCGCCGCGCATTGTTATAGGCAATCGGCGCGCCGAGCTCCCTCCGCAGGTAGTCGATGTCCCGTTGCGCCTGGCGGTGGGACATCCGGAAGCGTTCCGCCATGCGTTGCGCGTTCGGGTAACTTCCCGTCAGCAGTTTTTTGTGGAGCCACTGGATTCTTGTCGATGCCGCCGTCATGCCTGCGCGTCCTCCTCCACCCGTGAGGTGTCCTCGGCGGATCGGATCAGGGAAACGATGCGGAAGCCGCACGAGACTGTGTAGCCGAGGACGGCGAAAAACGATGCGAGGTAAGCGGTTTTGTCAAAGGACCCCGCGAGGAAAAGCGCGGGAATCGAGAGAAGTGACAACGAGCCTGCCGCGACGGTCCAGGAAGCCAGCATGAGATAGACGCGTGGGAGCGCTGTCCCGAGCAGATAGCGGATCCCGCTTGTGACGGTGACCGTTGCGGTCAGAAGCCCGAGCAGGGTCAGGACCTTAACGGGGGCGTTCATTTCAAGCGATTTGTCGAAATAATGGATGGCGCAAAGAAAGATCAGCCCGAAAACGGGCGCAATCCCGAGCAGGACGGTCAGATCGCGCAACGGCTCGGTGAAGCGATCGTATGCCCGCAGGATGAAATAGGCGACCGACAGGAGCAAAAGAAGCAGTGTAACGGCGTGATACCAGCGGAAGCCCGAGCGGATGGCGGAAGCGGTGAGGATGACTGCGCAAATCAGGAACCCTGCGGCACTTGCGAACGAAGCGCTCGGCGCGGGCGAAATCTCGGAACTGAGCGAGCCGCGCGGCAAAAGGCCGGTGATTACGGTGCCTGCGATTGCGGATACGGCAGAGAGGACTGCCGCAAAAATCGGCAAAAGAGCGCCGCGACCGAAATAGTTGGCGGCGGGTCCGTCATACTGCGTGAGGCAGGCAATAAGCATCAGGCAGGCGGAAAGCCCTGCGGGGACCAAGACGAAAAGAGGCAGGAATTTCCGGACGCGACCGCTTGAAAGATGCGGTGAATGATTCATAAAAACACTTCCTTTTATTATATAGGCGTGATACGGGACACATCTGGGCGACAACTCGCCCGGATGGATGATTCTACTCTGCTATTATATCACAAATATATGAACGCAATGTTACAAATAGAGAACAATTGAAAAAGTTTTTTGCGGAAAATCGAAAAAAGCAAGAGGGGCGAACGGACGGAACGGCAAAAAAAGGCGAAGGGGTTTATTGATTGAGGGGGGAGTAAAGGAGGTCGGGCGGCGGTTGGTACGGTCCGAATTGTGCAATTTTGCGGTCCGTTTCGGAAATTTGGCTGGTTTGCTGCGGTTCCGGATTGAAAAATCCCGCAAGCGAGCCTTCCGAAACGGCTTTTTGGGGCAATTATTGTACAAAACGCATAAAAACAAGGCGGAAAATATGCAAAAATTCTCTGTTGCATCGGAAAATAATGCTTGCAAATCAAACGGTTTTCTGATATAATATAAAGGCTTGATATGCGATGAAACGAAAGGTTGCCTCCGAGGGACGCCAAAGAGGGGAATTTTCGTGGAGTATGTCCGTGTAAAACGGGCGAGAGGTATTCACCAAGACACCCAAAACGCGAACGCGCGTCGGTCTCGGTGCGATTGCTTTTCTCCGGAATTTGCTTCTGTCAGATGCTGATGGCGGGGCAAACTCCGTATTTTCAGAGAAAACAAGAAACACACGGGGCGGTGTTGAGGAAAATGCCGACCGAGGAAAATCGCAGACCGTTCCGAACTCTTTCTTATTATTTATAAGACGGGGCGGCAAGTGAAAATCTGAGAAGGAGGCAAACAAAATGGCAATCAAAGAGAAGATCAGAGTCAGACTCAAGAGCTACGACCATGTTCTGGTTGACACTGCGGCGAAGAAGATCGTCGAGGTCGCAACGAGAAACGGCGCCGAGGTTTCCGGTCCGATTCCGCTGCCTACGGAGAAGGAGATCATCACGATCCTTCGCGCGGTCCACAAGTACAAGGACAGCCGTGAGCAGTTCGAGTATCGCACGCACAAGAGACTGATCGATATCGTCAAGCCGTCGCAGAAGGTTGTGGACGCGCTGATGAACATCGAGCTGCCCGCGGGCGTTGAGATCGAAGTGAAGCTGTAATCAAGCGCTTCGCGAGATCACACAAAGACAACAGCCGAGCTTCGGTTGAGAGTCCGAAGAGTTCGGTAACTTTGTAAGTCATGTTGGCATTTCGGTGTCAACCAATAATTTACAGGAGGATTTCTGAAATGAAAAAGGGAATGATCGGTAAAAAGATCGGCATGACGCAGGTTTTCGATGAAAAAGGAAATGTCATTCCGGTAACCGTTATCGAGGTTGGCCCGTGCGTCGTCGCACAAAAGAAGACCGTTGAGAAGGATGGCTACAACGCTCTGCAGCTTGGCTTTATGGATGTCAAGAAGAAGCACCTGACCAAAGCGGATCAGGGTCACTTCGAGAAAGCGGGCGTTCCGATGAAGAAGCATCTGAAGGAATTCCGTCTGGATGATTGCTCCGCTGAGGTCGGCTCGGTCATTACCGTCGATACCTTCGCCGCAGGCGAGAAGGTCGATGTAACAGGTATGACCAAGGGTCGCGGATACAGCGGCGCCGTCAAGCGTTGGAATCACCACACGCTGTGCTCCACGCACGGTGTCGGTCCGATTCACCGCCAGGTCGGTTCCATGGGTGCGAACTCCACTCCGTCCCGTGTGTATAAGAACAAGAAGATGGCAGGACAGTACGGTAACGAACAGGTCACCGTCCAGAACCTGCTGGTTGTGAAGATCGACAGCGAAAAGAACCTGATCGCCATCAAGGGCGCCGTTCCGGGCGCGAAGGACGGCATCGTGTTCATTCGTGATTCTGTGAAAGCCTGAGCGGAAGGAGGAAAACAACAATGCCAGTCGTAAAAATCGTGAATATGTCCGGCAAGGAAGTCGGTGACATCACTCTGAGTGACAAGCTGTTCGGCGCGGATGTGAACGGCGCTGTTCTCCATGCCGCGGTCAGAGCATATCTGATGAATCAGAGACAGGGGACCCAGTCGACCCTGACCCGCACCGAGGTATCGGGCGGCGGAAAGAAGCCGTGGAGACAGAAGGGAACCGGCAGAGCGCGTCAGGGCTCGACCCGTTCTCCTCAGTGGACGCACGGCGGCGTAGCCCTCGGTCCGAAGCCGAGAGAGTACCGCCTCGACATGAACAAGAAAACCCGTCGGCTCGCGCTGTTCTGCGCGCTGTCCGATAAGGTTGCAAACGGAAGCCTTGTGATTCTTGACAAGCTCGCGGTGGAGAGCGAAAAGCCGTCCACCAAGACCATGGTTACCATGTTCAAGACCCTCGGCTTCGAAAAGACCTACACCAAGACCTACAAGACCATTGCCGTCGAGGACGGAAAGCCGGTCTACGGCACTGCCGAAAAGACCGCTACCAAGCCCGAGCGCGCACTTGTGGTGCTTGACTGTGTGGACAAGAAGGTTATCAAGAGCTGCGACAATATCCCGCAGGTCAAGACGACTCAGTGGAACACGCTCAATGTTTACGATGTGTTGAACGCGGAGAAGCTGGTCATGACCGTTGACGCGGTCAAAAAACTCGAGGAGGTGTACGCATAATGAAATCGGCACACGATATTATTATCAGACCGGTAATTACCGAAGCTGCGATGGATATGCTGCCCGCCAAGAAGTATGTCTTTGAGGTCGCAAGCGACGCAAACAAGGCGGAAATCGCCAAGGCGGTGGAGGAAGTGTTCGCGGCAAGCAAGGTCAAGGTCGCGGCTGTCCGTACCATCAACATGAAGAAGAAGCCCAAGAGACTCGGTGTTCACTCCGGTTATACCTCGGAGTGGAAGAAGGCGATCGTTACCCTGACGCCCGATTCCGGTGAGATCGAGTTCTTCGAAGGCCTTAACTAAGAGTAGGAGGGAATAGGAATGCCTACAGTTAAGTATAAACCCACAACTCCCGGCAGAAGAAATATTACCGTTCCTTCTTTCGAGGAGATCACAAAATTCTCTCCTGAGAAAAGCCTGATCGTTACCAAGAAGAAGCACGCCGGACGCAACAGCTACGGTCGCATCACCGTCCGTCACAGAGGCGGCGGAAACAAGGTCAAGTACCGTATCATCGACTTCAAGCGCCAGAATGACAAGGCGAACACGGTTGTCGGGATCGAGTACGACCCGAACAGAACCGCGTATATCGCACTGCTTCAGGACACCGAGGGAACCAAGAGCTATATCATCGCTCCCGAAGGACTGAAGGCGGGCGATGTGATCTACTCGGGCAGCGAAGCCGACATCAAGCCGGGCAACACGCTCCCGATCGCGAACATTCCGGTCGGTACCGTTATCAACAACATCGAAGTCTACCCGGGCAAGGGCGCACAGCTCGTCCGCTCGGCAGGCGCGATGGCTCAGCTGGTTTCCAAGGAAGCCAACGGCATGGCGCAGGTCCGTCTGCCCTCGGGTGAGGTCCGCTTCATCCGTCTGGACTGCAAGGCGACCATCGGTCAGGTCGGCAATGTCGAGCATGACACCGTGAAGGTCGGTAAGGCAGGTAAGACCCGTCACAAGGGCTTCCGTCCGACCGTCCGCGGCTCGGTCATGAACCCCTGCGATCACCCGCACGGCGGTGGTGAGGGTAAGTCCCCGATCGGACATCCCGGACCGGTTACGCCTTGGGGCAAGCCTGCTCTGGGCTACAAGACCAGAAACAAGAAGGCGCGTACCGATAAGTTCATCGTGAAGCGCAGAAACGCTAAATAAGGAGGGAATATAACATGAGCAGAAGCCTGAAAAAAGCACCTTATGTTGAGGAGAAGCTCTACAACCGCATTTGCGCGATGAACGCAAACGGCGAGAAAAAGGTTCTCAAGACATGGTCGCGTTCGTCCACTATATTCCCGGAATTTGTCGGTCACACCATTGCGGTTCACGATGGCAAGAAGCACATTCCGGTGTATATCACGGAAGACATGGTCGGTCACAAGCTCGGTGAGTTTGCGCCCACCCGCACGTTCAAGGGTCATGCCGGCTCGAAAACGTCCAATAACGGCAACTGATTGCAGAGGGAGGTTCATTTCTTAAATGGAAGCTAAAGCTTATCTGAAATACGCAAGAATTTCCCCCCGCAAGGTGCAGATCGTTCTCGATCTGATCCGCGGCAAGGATGTTGCCACCGCGATGGGAATTCTGAAGAACACGCCGAAGGCGGCGAGCGAGCTGCTGATTAAGCTCTTGAACAGCGCCGTCGCGAACGCGGAGAACAATTTCCACATGGATGCCGAGAAACTGTATGTTTCCGAATGCTTCGTTTGCCCGGGCCCGACGCTGAAGCGGATTATGCCCAGAGCGAAGGGAAGCGCAGACCGCATCCTGAAGCGCACCAGCCATGTGACACTGGCGGTCAAGGAAAAAGACTGAGAGAGGAGGAAACAACAGAATGGGTCAGAAAGTCAATCCCCACGGTTTGAGAGTGGGAGTCATCAAAAACTGGGATTCCAGATGGTATGCAAAGGATGAAGTATTCGGCGACACACTTGTTTCCGACTACAATGTCAGAAAATATCTGAAAAAGACGCTCTATGACGCAGGTATTTCCAAGATCGAAATCGAGAGAGACGGGCACAGAGTGCGCGTATTCGTCAACTGCGCAAAGCCGGGCATGGTCATCGGCAAGGGCGGCGTTGAGATCGAGAAGTACCGTCAGCAGCTGGAGAAAATGGTCGGTATGCCTGTGGCGCTCAATGTCGTTGAGATCCGTCAGCCCGACCTCGACGCACAGCTTGTTGCAGAGAACATTGCACAGCAGCTCGAGAACCGCGTGGCGTTCCGCAGAGCCATGA
>CAKSUH010000057.1 GCA_934500855.1 uncultured Eubacteriales bacterium | reverse complement strand
AAAAAATGAGACAAAAACTTTTCCGGCGGCTCGGCGCGCTTCTGGTAGCGTTTCTGATGCTCCTGCCGGTGATGGCTGTGCCGATTGTGGCGGAGGATGCCGAAACCGGACAGCAGGCGAGCGGATTTGCCGTTTACCAATTTGAAAATCTGAAAACGATCGGAGAAAACCTGAGCGGTCAGCTTCGGTACCTCGGAGATTCCGGCGTGGCAGCCATGCCGTATCGATGCTCGATTGACCTGCAACCGGACACCTGGTATGATATCGGCTATACCGTCGACAATCCGGCTCACGAGCCGTTTTATATGCTGTATTGCGGAAATAAGGTGGTTTTATCTCCGGATTCCGTAACCTTCAGCGAATTTATTCTTTATACCGGCAAACAGCCCGGCGCTTATCGGCTGGAGATCTATTCCAGAACACCCCTGGAGGATTGCATTTCTCAACATCGGATTTATCGGGTGTCCTCCTTCGATACGGTCTACGATGTCCGGTATACATCCTTTGCGCAGGATCACGACAATCTGTTTCCGGAGATCGACCTTTCCAAATATAACGGCGCGACCGGGGATTTCATCGAGCTGCTCACCGTTTACGAGAACATCACGATTGCCGAGGATTACACATGGGACGGGCAGGTGTATCTGTACCTGTTCAACCCCTCCGGCAAGATGATTTCGGGCGGAACCCTGACCTGCCCGGACAGTGACGGAAAAAGCACGCCGTTTTCCCTGGTTCCGGTTATGACCATGGAGGATGTGAGCGCCGAGGACTGGCGGTTTATGAAGCTGGAGGTCACCGGGCACTGGTGGCATCAATACGAAAAGAATGATGACGGCTCGGTCAACATCCATACACGCAGGCGGCAGATCACCGACCTGACGCTGAAATTTGAGGACGGTTCGTCCAAAACCTTCCCCTATAACGGGTCTTTTGTCATCGAGGACAAGCAGACCGACGATAAGGTAACCGCCAAATCCGTTAAAGGCAACTTTGAATCTAAGATCAATCTGGAGATCAACTACACTTACTACCGCACCGACACCAGCCCGAAGGGAGCGTACTACCACAATCAGGTGGACAGTATTTACTTCAATGTGCCGAAGTATCTGGAAGAATCCTACGGCAAGCTGACCGATGTCAAGCTGTCCTACCAAAAGGCAAGAACCGCCCCGATGTTTGTAACCGACAACGCCGGGATTTACGATGCCCTGAAGGGCAACCTTCTGAAAGATGCAACCACCTATAACAGTAGCATTCCGGAATTATGGTGGGTTCAGATAATGGGCGGCGGGACAACCACCTTAGGGCTTTCCTATAATGTCGATCTCTCCAAAAGCAATGTAAAATCCAACCGGGTCATTTCCCCGATGCGGTCGGTCTTTTATGCAAAGGATGTTCATGCCGGCGTCCGCGCTGCCGACTCGTCTGTTTCGCGTGACGAATTGAACGCATGGATGTACCAATACGCAAAGCTGTACCCTAATATTAATTACCTGCAGGGCGCAAAAGGACAGATTCCGTCGCACTTCTTCTCCTCTTACGATGATGTTACCACGGTAAATGTGGCTACCTTGGGACTGAAAGCGGAGAGCTTTGCAACCAACCACAGCTTCTTTGATAAGCTTTTGAATTACGGGCTGTCGTATGCAATCAACGGGTCACCGTCCGATTACGATCTGGATCTGTCGCAGGCAATCGTCAAGATCGAAGCCGCACACCAGATTGTCGGGAAATCGGATGTGCTGTATTTTGCGGAATCGGACGAAAACAATCTGCGCAATTGCCTTGCCAAAGCGGACGCAAGCGACCAGTCGATGTATCTGGTACGCTTCAATGTTTCGCAGTATTACCAGCGCGACCTTGCCGCCCGGTTCAACGGGAAAAGCTATAATGACGGGGACGAATCGGTCGCTTATGTGGCAGAGCAGGATATCTATCTGAACCTCCATGTTCTGGAATTGACTTACAAGAACGAATCCGGCGTGGAAACGCCTGTACCGGTGACCAGCAATCACATCGACTGCATTGCCGACCTGACCGCAGAGAAGCCTCCGAAAAGAGTAAACGATGATGCAAAAGACGATCTGCTCGGAAAAATCAAAGATCAATTTGCCCGCTTCGGAAAAATTTTCGCCATGATTCTCGGCATCGTTGCCGTTGTCCTGATCGCTGTCTTTGTCGTTCCCGTGGTGTCTCCGATCTTCAAGGCGATTTTCGATACCATCGGCAGCGTCTTCCGATGGATCGGGGAGAAATTCAAGGGCGCGTCAGCCAAACGAAAGCAGCGCAGGAGCGGCAGGAAATGACCAAACAGAAAGGAAAAATTCAAAATGATCGACTTCACCCAACACAACACCGAGGATCAGTCCTGCGACCGGGAAGCCTATGAATCCCTGAAAGCCCGCGCGGAAAGCATCGGGAAGAATCTCTCCGGAGACAAGCGGTCAAAATTCCGTCTCGGCGCTGAACTGCGCGATCTGTTTGTCTCAAAAGATTTCCGCACCGTCTGCGCAATCTATTACCCCATCGGCAATGTGCGCAACTGCTCCGGCACGGTCTATTTCCGTTACCTCAAGGAAACCTTCGACCTCGACCGTTCCACTGTCTCCCGTCTGGTCAATGTCGCGGATGAATTCGGAGACGAAAACGGCAGATGCGCGGCAGAATGGGCGGACTTCCGGTGGTCGGCATTGGCGGAGATGCTACCCCTCACACCGGAACAGCGGAAAGCCGTCAAGCCCTCATGGAAACGCGAGGAAATCCGCGCCTTCAAAAAGAATCTGACCGCAGCCTCGTCAGAGGAACAGCCGGAGGAACGCAAGAAACCGGAGGAGCAATTCCCGCAGTTCAAGGGATGGAAACGGAACGACTTCTGCCGCCACATTGTAGACCTGGAATCCGAGAACAACGCGCTGAAGAAGCAGGTTGCCGCTCTGAATCGCCTGATGGAGGAAATCGGAGAGCAGGACAGCGGGGACAAGGCAATCGACTTCGCCACGCTCGATTCCATCCTGACCTTAGCCCATGAAAAAGCTCCTGCATAAGCTCGGCGCTGTCGCGGCACTCCTCGCGGGGCTGTTGCTGATTGGCTATCTTGTGTACCTCCTGAAAGTGCTATGAAACATATCAAACAGGCTTTTTCCGCAATCGCCCGCAACTACCGCCACTGCATCTGTGCCGCGCTCCTGTCCGGCTCTCTTGCTCTGACCTTCCTCCGCTACTTCGACTGCCTCCGCCGCATCGGGGAAGCGGTTGTCAACCTCGGTCGCTCGCTTGCCTGCTACGGTTGTTTCCTGGTCGGTCTGGAGTCTCCCTTTGAAGCGACCGTCCTGCACACCCAAAAGGTCAACCTGAACCGCTATGTCCCGTTTGACACCGCCGAGCTGGTGCGCAAGCTGGAGATCCTGCCGAAAGCCTTCTTTTCCGATCTCTTTCTCGACTACTTCGCGGGCGTGCTGGAACTGCTGATTTCCTTTTTGCGGATTGCCACCGTTGCCGTCCCCGCGCTGATCCTCGTCTGGGTTGCGTTCAGGAACAAGATCTGCCAGCCGAACACCGATCACGGAAAGGACAGCAAGCCGCTCCTGCTCTGGCTTCGCACCGCCCACCGTGCAGGCGTTGCCGTCAAAGAGTGGTGTCTGTGTTCGTGGGACTGGCTGACCGCACACGGGGCTTGGTGGAAGCTCTTCTTGCTCGTCTGGGCGGTCAATCTCAACCTGATCGGTATCATCATTGACGCGCTTGCCTTTTACTTCTGGTTCGCCTCCACCATCAGCTTCGGCGCGCTGTTTGCCACCCAACCGCTGAAGCTGTTCATTGACCTGATCCTCATGTTCTCCGCCCTCCCGTTCCCGCTCTGGCTTGTCATCGGCGCGGTACTGATTGACCTCTGGCGCAAAAGCGTCGGTTACAGGGTACTGGAGGCACACGAAGCCGAAAACCGCGACTTTCTCATGAACTGCCCGCTTGTCATGTTTCTGGTCGGCACGATGGGGAGCAAGAAAACCACGCACATGACAGACTTCGCGCTGTCCTTTGACATCCTGTTCCGGGATAAGGCACTGGAAATGCTTCTGGAGATCGACTTGGAGTTCCCCACCTTCCCGTGGATTGCGCTGGAGCAGGATCTTCTGCACGCCATGTCCCGCCATCGGGTCTACAGCCTTGCCTCCTGCCGCAATTACATCGCCAAAAAAGAAAAAGCCTTCCGCAAGACACCCACTCCGGAGAACATCTACGGCTACAACTGTGCCGCATCTCCCATGACCTACAACAACGGCTTGGAGGTGTTGGACATCTGGAAAGACCTTTCCGATTACGCCTGCCTGTATTTCATCTACTGCATCCAGTCCTCGCTCCTGATCTCCAATTACTCCGTGCGGGTCGATACCGTCATGCAGTATGCGGGCAACTTCCCCCTGTGGGACAATGACCTGTTCCGCCGCGATCCCCGCACACTGGATGCCGTCAGCCGGCACGCGCACATTCTGGACTTTGATGTCCTGCGCGTCTCCCGTCAGGTGCTGGAGGACAACAAACTGTCCGGCTCGCTGGAGTTCGGGGTTATCCTCATTACCGAGATCGACAAGGAGAGAGGCAACCGGCTCAAGCTGGAGGGGCTGAAGAAAGCCTATGACGAAACCAACCAGAAGAACGATAACTTCAACTATTCCCTTAAAATGGGCAGACATCCCGCCACCGTGCGCAACTTCCCGTTCATCCGCTTCATTGTGGACGCGCAACGCCCCGAAAGCTGGGAAGCGGACGGACGCGAGTTGACAACCGAACTCCGCATCTCGGACTGCTCCCCGAAGCGCCTTGCCATGCCGCTGTTTATCTTCTTTGAGATCCTGCATGACTGGATTGTCCCGAGGTTCTGCGAATGGTACCCGACCTACCGCTATGCCTGCGGGGACAACAAGCTGACCATCCGTTTTCTGCATTGGATCGCGTCCGCCTTCTCCCGCCACTACAACCGTATTTATAACATCTTCGGCTATATGGAATCCTCGCTGACTGTCATTGACGGACGGGAGGAGGAAGCCGCCGAGAGCCACCGCTATTTCCTCGCGCACAAGAAAATCTATTCCCGCCGCTTTGCCACCGACTGCTATCGGGAGTTCTTCGCCGAGCGTTCGCGGAAATCCGGCAAGGGCATCGAGGATTACCCGACCTACAAAACCGTCTGCGCGTCCCCGAAGGAACTGCATCAGCAAAACAGCTATTTCATTGCCGAGATGGAAAACCTCTCGGACGATTGGGAGAAATTATGAAAAAGAATCAGATCGGATATTGTGATAACAAGGATCTTCGAATCAAAAAAAGCGGCGGACACTATGTCTACATCGACAATGTCCGCAACGGAAAAGCAAATGTTCATGTGATCACATCTTTGGAAAGCAAGCAGCACACCTTTGATTCCAATCGGATCCGGAAGATTCGGGAGGGTTACTTATATCCGATTCCCCGCAAGGACGCAAATTTCAAGCGGTGGTCAGCAATCGACCTTTCGGTAGTTCAGGATGTTCCGATAAAGAAAGTCAAGCCGTCTTCCCGATTTATTCGGAAACGCCATCGGTCGATATTCCGCTTTTATACACAAAAAAAGTGACCGGGCGATTGACAACCCGGTCATCACGGGTGCAAAAGCAGAGCCGTGTTCTCTTATAGTATAGCACAAATCCCAAAAAAGTCAACCCTTTTTCCACAAAAAGTCTTGCAATCGCGTAAAAAAGACGGTATACTGAAAGGAACGCCCCATGAATAAGCAACGAAGAACCCGCCTGCTGACCCTGCACGCCCGGTTTTCCTCCCTCTGTGACGAACTGGAACCCATCTGCGAGGAGGAACAAACCGCCGCCGATGCGCTCACGGAACACTTTGAAACCGTCCAAGCCGATGATGCACAGAGCATGACAGAAGCCCTCTTTGAAGTCCTCGATGCCCTCCGCGATGCTCTGGACAAACTGAACGAGCTGATCGCAGAATAACCGCCATCTTGTGCGCCGGCGCAAAAGTGAGGTACACTCAATGAAACAACTGCCCACCATCCCGCCTGACTGCGTTCGGGAGGCCTTTATCATCCGTTGTCATGTCTGCGAATCCTTCAACAGCATCTTCTGCTTGACGATCGATGATCGCCCTATTGAATGGCATTGTGAAGATTGCGGCAACCGACTGAATGCATTGCCGGGCGAGGATTTGTTTCACTTCGTTTCCCGTGTCCGCAGGCTGCCCAATTCGATTTGAACCTGTGCGCCGGCGCAAATTTTCCGCAGTTGCGCCCTGTTCGTCCCTTTCTTTCGTTCGTTCCTGACAGGACAGACAGGTCCCGAAACGAAACGGTTCCCGCGGCTCTGCCCCTGATCCGAGACGGGTGCCCTGTTGGAAAGCTGTGTGAATGTGGGAAACCCTGCCCGTGGGTTTTCCATATTTGCACAACTTTTCAATAGGGGTGGTCGACACCGCCAACGAATGGCACCACCCCGCCCATCCTGTGCGCCGGCGCACAACTTCTCGCATTTTTTCGTATTCCAGCCCGACAATTTCACCCGAAAGGAGTTTCGCACTATGCCGAAGCTGAGCAACGAGGAATTGATCTACAGACAGAAATCCTTTTCCGCCGCCTATACCGCCGCTCTGACCGAATGCGTCCCCGCGTCTGACCGCACGGAATGGATTCGCAACCGCCTGTCCGATCAGTACGGCATCTCCTGTACCACCGCATGGGTCGCTCTGATGTCCGACCGCCGCATCCATACCGCATGCCGCGTCTACAGTGACGGAAACCATATGATCGCAGTCCCGCCCACAGGCATCCGCCGCGAACGCAAGAAGAAGCAGACCTCCGGCAAAGACCTTTCTGTCGCGTTCTTTGACCTTGCCTATCGCGCCGCTCTGAACGCCGGCATCAAGGAGAAGGACATCCAGCTCTGGATCGCCGATTACATGAACGAGCATTACGGCATCCTTGACGGCTACGATACAACCTGGGTCGCCCGCATGATCGAGCGCCAGAAGCATAACCTCTACCTCCGTCAGCGCCGGTTCCGCCAGAAAGCATACCTCAACCAGTGGAACTACTTTGTCACCATCTCCTACGAGGACGGCAGATTCGACAGCGAGGAGGACTTCCGCGCTACCCTCGGCAGATGTCTGTCCAATCTCCACACCCGCCGCGGCTGGAACTACATGGGCGTCTTTGAGTACGGAGAGGAGAACGGAAGATTGCATTTCCACGCGCTGGTGAATGTCCCGGACGGCGAAATGGTCGGCAGTCTGACTTCCACCCGCCGCTACAGCACCAAGCGGAAGTGCTGGGAGGAATCCTGCGAGAACAGCTTCTTCCGCGTCCGCTTCGGCGTGAATCAGTTTGACGCGATTCGCCATCAGGACATCCGATCCGGCAAGATGGTCAACTACATTCTGAAATACCTCCTCAAATCCGGGGAGAAGATCGTCTACAGCCGCGGCGTCCCCACGGACTTTTTGGCAGACCTCGGAGAGGATGAGGTCGCCGCCGAGCTGGTTGATTTCGTCCGCAAATTCGTGCTGTTTGACGATACCTTCACGCTCTGGAGCGAGCCGGACACCGACACGGAAGAACCGGAGGTGAAACAGACCGAGTAGCGAGCCGAAAAAAGGGATAGCCGAATGTTCGCCCACAGGCAGTGGGCTTTTTGCCGTTGCGGAGATCGACCGGAAAACGCCGATTTTCCGTCCCGAAGCGGCAAAAAAGCGAGCCGGCAGGCAACAAAACGACACTTCAAACGGGCAGAACCTTGTATCTGCCCGCCGCGCCCCGCGCGGCGGGCAGCTCGTTAAATACAAGGTTTCGTCTAATGCTCTCAGGTCAAAAATACAAAAAGTTAGAGTACAAGGAACAAGGTACAAGGTTACAGATCAAGGAATGAGGTGAAGGACATGACGCAGAGAAAGAACAACACACCGTACACGGCGAGAGAAAAAGAAAAGGCGCTGAAGCTGCTTCAACGCACAAAGGACATGGTTTTCGTAGCGCATCGCTACCATTGCACCGTTCGGACGCTCTACCGCTGGAAGCGGAGCTATGACGGAACATTGGAATCTCTGGAGAACAAGTCCAGCCGCCCGCATTCCGTCCATCCGAGAGCGCACACCCCGGAGGAAGTCAACCTGATCCTGCGACTGGTTCGCCGAAACCCCGGCATCGGTCTGAATGAGCTGTACGGCAAGCTGCTCGATAAAGACTATGCCCGGAATTTCGTCAGCCTCTACCGCCTCCTGCGCCGCATGGGGTACTACCAAAACAAGGCAGTCAGGGAGCCGTATCAGCCGAAAAAGTACGACACGCCGCAGGCAATCGGTGTCAAATGGCAGATGGATGTCAAGTATGTCCCGACCGAGTGCAATGTCAGC
>CAKSUH010000056.1 GCA_934500855.1 uncultured Eubacteriales bacterium | reverse complement strand
GTATTGGGTTGACATGGCGGAATTTTTATGATATACTTAGAAATGAAGGCGGAGACTTGAAAATGAATGGCAGGGGCTTTTGATATAAAAAGAGGAGGAGAATGTTATGAAGCGAACTGCGGTAAGGCTGTTGGGGGTGTGTGTGTCCGTATTGCTTGCGGGCGGCGGTTTTGCTTCCTGCAACAAGCGGGATGTGCCTACATCGGAATTGAAAACCGAGGAGGTGGAAGCGTCGCAGGTAACAACCGTATGTTCCGAAGAAATTACAAAGAAGCCGGAGGTAACAGAGGCAACGGAGAAGCCGGAAGAATCCGAAAACCCCGAAAAGCCCGAAAAGCCCGAAAAGCCTGAAAGGCCGGCAACAGAGGAGCTGATTTATCGGTTGCGTTCGGACGGGAATTATGAGGTTATCGGGGTACTGTCGGATGACCTGACCGAAGTGGTGATTCCGGCTACATATAAAGGGAAAGCGGTAACGAGCATCGAAGATAGCGCATTCTGTTGGTGTACCGGCTTGACGAGCATTACCATACCGAACAGCGTGACGAGCATCGGAAATAGAGCATTTGTGGATTGCAGCAGCTTGACAAGTATCACGATACCGAATAGCGTGACGAGTATTGGAGATGGGGCATTCGGTGGTTGCATCGGCTTGACAAGTATCACGATACCGAATAGCGTGACGAGTATTGGAGATGGGGCATTCGGTGGTTGTATCGACTTGACGAGCATCCATGTGGCAGAAAATAATTCCATATATCATTCGGCTGGGAATTGCTTGATTGAAACCGAAAGCAAAATATTGATTGCCGGTTGCAAAAACAGCGTAATTCCAACAGACGGTAGTGTGACAAGTATTGGCAGGTTGGCATTCTCCGGTTGTAGGGGATTGACGGGTATTACGATACCAAACAGCGTGACGCACATTGGCAGCTATGCATTCTTCCGTTGTGCCGGCTTGACAGGGATTACGATACCAAACAGCGTAACGGAAATTGGCAGTGCTGCATTCCTGGAATGCAGCGGTTTGACGAGCATCCGGATACCGGACAGTGTGACAAGCATCGGAGATTGTGTATTCCGTGATTGTACCGGCTTGGTAAGTGTTACGATCCCCAATAGCGTGACGAGCATTGGAGACATCGCATTTGATGGCTGCACGGGATTGACCGATATCACAATACCTGACAGCGTGACAAGCATTGGCAGTAGCGCATTCTGGGGGTGCACCGGTCTGACAAGTGTCACAATACCGAACAGTGTGACGAGTATCGTCAATGCCGCATTTTCCTATTGCACGGGATTGACGGATATCACGATACCGAACAGTGTGACGAGTATCGGCAGGGTCGCATTTTCCTATTGCTCGGGCTTGACGAGTGTTTTAATACCGAACAGTGTGACGAGTATCGGCGAGAGGGCGTTCGAGGGTTGCAGTAGCCTGACGAGCATCACGATACCGGATCGTGTAACGAGCATCGGCAGTTATGCATTCTTCGATTGCAGTAGCCTGACGAGCATCACGATAGGAAATGGCGTGACGGGCATTGGAGAGGGCGCGTTCTACAAGTGCAGTAGACTGTCGAGAATCACAATAGGAAATGGCGTGACGAGCATCGGCGATTCTGCGTTCTACAAGTGCGGTGGTCTGACGAGCATCACGATACCGGATAGTGTGACGAGCATCGGCAATTCTGCGTTCTCCGGTTGTGGTAGCCTGACGAGTATCACTTATACCGGAACCAAAGCACAGTGGGAGGCTATCTCAAAAAATGATTTGGGGTGGAGTTGCACGGTAATTTGTTCTGACGGAACCATATCCCCATAACGAATAACGAAACAATAAAACACGGGCGGGAATCCAAGATTCCCGCCCGCTTTTTGCGTTTTTTTAAGAACGGAAAACAAAAAACTTATCCGCAGTGCCGAGATTCCGCCTGCCGGCGCCCCTTCGGGGTTCGACTCCGCGGCAATCATTGATTGAATCGCTTGATTTTCGATATCTGTGCCGCTCCGCTCAGAATGACACAGAGGGTGTGGCGTTTTGTGGGATATAACCCACTTGTTGCAATGTTACTTTAACAAATGCTACAATGCCTGCCTGTGTTGCTGTGTCTAACCATGCTGCAGTGTTTAGCCAATACCACAAGGTTACTTTGACGGATGAATGTGGTATCACTCACGCAACAAACATCCCACGGTGTCATTTCAGAGCAAACGCCTGCGGCGTTCAGTCGAACCCCGAAGGGGCGCCGGCAGGCGGAATCTCGGCACTCATGTATGGCATTGTACAACCGTCAGCAAGTAACATTCATCCGAAACGGAATGACCCGCGTGTCGTTCCGCGCCTCCCATCAACCAACCGTGCGCGAAGCCGCACACTGCAAAAACGCCCAACCTCCCAAACCAACAAAAACTTCCCCCATATCCCCGCCATTTCCAAAAAGCGAATCAAATTTTCGCTTCGTAAGTGGCGGGGATATGGGGGAAGTTCTGGGAGGGTCAGGGAGGTTTGGAGGGTAGGGGACCCTCTGCGAAAGAGGGTCCCCTGCGCCTCCAAGGTCTTTCCCTTCCCTCCAAGGTCTTTCCTTTATCCCAACACAGGATACCCCGCAGCGGTGTGCGCCGCAATCAGGTCATCGCAGAGGGAAACGATTTCGTCGGTCGAAAGCTGAGCGCCCGTGTGCGGGTCCATCATCGCCGCCTGATAGATCAGATCGCGACTGCCCGTCCGCGCCGCCTCAATCGTCAGCATCTGCGGGTAAATGTTCGAGGAATTCATCGCCGCAAGCTGAAGAGGAAGCGGTCCCACATAGGTTGGCGTGACGCCGCTCTTGTCTACCAAGCACGGAACTTCCACACACGCGTCATACGGCAGATTCGGAATCATCCCGCGGTTGATGACATTGCCGCCGATTTTGTAGGGGACTCCCGTTACGATTGCTTCCATGATGTGCGACGCGTACTCGCGGGAGCGTGTGTGCTGTACATTGCCGCCCGCCATCAGCTCCTCTTTCTGCTTTTCCCACCTTGCAATCTGATCCACACAGCGGCGCGGGTATTCGTCAAGCGGAATGTTGAACTTCTCAATCAGATCGTCGCGCCCCGCTTTGATGTAGAACGGGTTGTACTCCGCGTTGTGTTCACTGCTTTCCGTGCAGTAGTAACCCAGTTTGTCGATATAGTCAAAGCGAACCATGTCGCCATGCTTCTCGGTCGCGTTCTTTTCCTTTGCGCGGCGCCTGATCTCGGGGTAGAGATCGTTGCCGTCCTTGTCGGTGATCTCAAGCAACCACGCCATGTGGTTGATGCCCGCAATCTTTGTCCGGCAGTCCTCCGACTTGATGTCCATGCCGACATGCTTCAGCAGATCACGCGCGCAGCCCTGTACGCTGTGGCAAAGTCCGACCGTTTTGACATTCGTGTAGCGTTGCATATAACCCGAGAGGATCGCCATCGGGTTGGTGTAGTTGAGGAACCACGCGTTGGGGCAGACCTCCTCAATGTCGCGGGCAAAGTCCTTCAGAACATGGATTGTCCGCAAGCCGCGGAAAATGCCGCCGATGCCGAGCGTGTCGGCGATGGTCTGGCGCAGACCGTACTTTTTCGGAACCTCAAAGTCGATGATCGTGCAGGGGTCGTAAAGACCGACCTGAATCGCGTTCACCACAAAATCCGCGCCGCGCAAAGCGTCACGGCGTTGCTCCACTCCGAGGTACTTGCGGATTGTCGCCCTGCCGTTGTTGATGCTTTCGTTCATCTTGGTAATCAGAAGATAGGATTCCTCCAAGCGGTCCGCGTTGATGTCATAAAGGGCAACCTCCATGTCGTGAAATTCCTCGCACAGCATGGTGTCACCGATGACATTTTTGGAAAACACGGTGCTTCCCGCACCCATAAAAGTCAGCTTCATTTTGTTCCCCTCTCTTTTTTTTGAAATTCCGCTTTCTGCGGGACCTCTTTTATCATACAACTTTTTTTTCGTTTTGTCTATTGAATAATGGAAAAAAATATGGTATAATGGAACCACTTTCGAAGGCGGGTGATGAAATGGAACATGGAAAGAAGTGGCAGAAGCGGGATGTCCTGCTGATCAACCGACATTTTTCCGAGCTGAACCCGATCGTTGCGGGACAGGAAGTTTGTGAATCAGGTTATCGGTTTGGTCCGTCGGTCAGAAAGTATGTCCTGCTCCACTGCGTGCTTTCCGGAAAGGGGACCTATACCTGCGGCGGGGTCGTTTATCCGGTTGCACCGGGGCAGATCTTCCGCATCCTGCCGGGGGAGGAAACGGTCTACCGCGCAGATGACCGTGACCCGTGGCACTATGCGTGGATCGGCTTCGACGGCGCGCTGTCGGGTCGGATGGCATCCGTTCCGCCAGTATTTTCGGTGTCCGCCTTGATTTCGGAGTTGTTCCGGGCGAACGCCGACAATCCCGATACCACCGAGTTCGGATTGGCGGCAACGCTGTTCCGCCTTTATGAGGAACTGTTTGCCGATCGGGAACCCGACGGAAACGAATATGTCCGACGGATCCGAAGTTATATCGACGCGATGTATATGAAAAAGATCAGCGTTGAAGGGCTTGCGGACCAGCTGCACCTGAACCGACGGTACATGACAAGGATCTTTCACGCGGAAACGGGGATGAGCGTCCGCGATTATCTGCTCAGGACGCGAATGCGGGAGGCGACAGAATGCCTGCGCGCGGGGCTGTCGGTCGGGGAAACGGCGGAGCGGTGCGGTTACGAGGATATGTTCCTCTTTTCCAAGCTGTTTCGGAAAACATACGGGGTCAGCCCGTCCGGATGGAAAAACAGGGAATAGGAGAGAAGAATATGAAGGTATCGGAAGTGCATTTCGGGGAATATGATTATGTAAGAATCGCGGTTTTGCGGCACAGCGGTCCGGAATACTGCGCGGCGGGGGCGGAGGACTATGTTTTGCGCGCTTACGGAAACGCGGAACTTGCAGAGGACGGTGTGGCGAATGCGGACGGTTGGCTGACGCTGAAACTTGCGGAAACGGTCAAAAAAGAAGAAAAGCAATAAGCGCAATCCGATCATAAAACCAAAAATGCAGCCCGCCCCAATCAACAGGGACGGGCTGTCGACTCACCGTCATGCGTTGCGGCATCCCGCAGAAGCCGACGGCGCGTCAGGGAAACCGAACGGAAGAAATCAGCATCTTTCCGAACGGCGGAGATCGGGAGGGAGTCTTATTTCGTCTTAATGGAGTTCTCGTAGGACTCGATCATCTTCTTGACCATCTGTCCACCGACCGAACCGGCCTGCTTCGCGGTGATATCACCGTTGTAGCCCTGCTTCAGGTTCACACCGACCTCGTTCGCAGCTTCCATCTTGAATCTCTCAAGAGCTTCCTTCGCTTCCGGAACCATAGCCTTGTTGCTTGCCATTGCTTCTGTTCTCCTCTTCTGAACGGTCCGTGCGTGACCGTTCACCGAGGCGAGCGATCATGTATCTGCCGTTCGTTTATCTATATCATTGAGCGCGGTTTCCCGCCGCTCTGTTACTATTGTTCGCCGAGCGTGACGGTTTATGAATGGAAAAATTTTCGCATGATTTTGCACCCCGCGCGATTCCGACAGGAATTGCACGGGGTGCTTGTATATACAGACGCTCTTAATTGAAACGGAATGACCCGTGTGCCGCTCCGTTTCGGTCAACAACGAACCCGAACCGGTTCCGTCCGGTCGCGGGGGCCGCCTGAATTCCCGGCACGGAATATGGTTACATCCAAAATCAGCATGGCGGAAAGACAGGATCAACAATCCAAGCGAGTTCAAGTCTTTTCTAAAGAAATCTCGTAAGCAGGGTTTGGGGCGGCGCCCGACCCCTTTTCTTTTTACACTTTCTCCAGTACCAGCACTTCATAGGGCGCGAGCGCGATGTCGCCGCCTTTGATGTCTCCGGTCAACAGATCGCGGTATCGGGCGGGGAGGGTCAGCGTTCCGGGACGGTTTTCTACCTCCGTTGCGATCAAACCCGCACGGTCGCCCTCCCGCTCCACAAGGTCAATGTTTTCACTTGCATCTGCAACTGCAACCGCGATCGGGGACAGTCCCGCCAGACGGCGGATTGCCGCCGCGTCCGGGACGCTGCCGAGCAGGATCACGCGCCCGTTTCCGACTTTGCGCTCGGTTATGACCGCGTAGCCGTCGAATTCATCGTCGCGATAGAACGCGAGCGGTTGGCTGTCGGTCGGTTCCAACGCATCATAGCAGAGAGAAATGCCGAGATCGTCCCCGTTCTCCCATATCGCGCGCCGGACATCGTTCGCAATCGGTTGCTGATATTTCACATACACGCCTGCAAGGCGTTCGGGAAACGGGTAGGGAGAATCCGCAAATTTGCTTGTGTCGGCGGTCATGTAGCCGCTCATCGGCCCAACAATCCAGGTTCCGCCCGCGCGAACCCATTGTTCCGTGCGCGCCTGCAGATCTGTGTCGATTGTCGTCAGGAACGGGGAGAATACCACGCGGTAGCCGTCAAGCGCGTGCGGTGTGTCGATGATATCCACATTGCAGTGCCGCAGAGGGGCATAAAAACATTCGTTCAGCACTTGGGTGTAGTGAAAGTCCTTCAACATTGGCGCGGAGTAAATGTTGTTCTGCGCCACGCTCGAATAGTGAATGGCAATCTGCGAGCGGACTTGGCTGTGTTCCAGAAAATCCGCGCACCGATCCAACTCTGCGGAGGTCTTTCGGACTTCTTCGCTCACCCGATAGGGTCTGCCCGCCGTAGAGAACAGCGCGCCGTGCGCCAACTCGTGACCGTTCTGCGGTGTGCGGAAAAGCCAGTAGAGGTTCTTTTCCGCGCCGTGCGCGATCGGCAACCAACTGTTGACGCGGCAGTTTCCGACGGGGCGGTAGCCGTTCTCGGCAAACTCGCTCCCGTTCCAACCGACCTGCGTTTCGGTTACCCAGAAAGGACGGTCGAGCGTGGCACGGACGAAATCATAGTAAAAAGTTGTGAGCGGGAGGCGGTCGGCGGGGTCGTAGTGATTGAACATGACCACATCCATCGCGCGGTTCATGTCGTGATAGGAGAGCGTGTTCATCGGCATCATATCCGTGCCGACGGGCGCTTTGGTATAGCGGTGCAGGATGTCTGCCTGCTCGCGGGCATAATCGCAGATCTGCGCCTCCTGAAAGCGCCGCCAGACTGTGCGCAGGGAGGGATGTTGCCATTCGCCGGGCAGGGGCGGCTCAACTTCCTCGAAGGAGGAATAGTCCAAAGACCACCGCGTCATCCCCCAACTGCGGTTCAGCTCCGCAACCGTGCCGTATTGTGCCTTCAGATATTGGCGGAACGCCGCGCGGCAAAGCGGGCAGTAGCAGCCGTTCCGATAGATGTAAAGCTCGTTGTCCACCTGCCAGCCGACCACGGCGGGGTGAGAGCCGAAGCGACGCGCAAGGCGTTCGGTGATGTCGCGGTTCTTTTCCCGCATCAGCGGGGAGGTTTTGCAGGTGTGACAGCGGGAGGAAACTGCCTCGCGCACGCCTGCGGGGGACATCTGCCGCGTTTCGGGGTACTTGTTCAGAAGCCAGCGCGGCGGGGTGCAGGTGGGAGTGCAGAGAATGACCGACAGCCCTGCCGCATGAAGGCGGTCGACAATGCGCGCGAGCCAATCGAGGTCAAACTGTCCCTCGGTCGGTTCTGTTCGTCCCCACGCGAATTCGCCGATGCGCAACACGCGCAGACCGTAGGCGCGGCACCGTTCGATATCCTGTTCGATTTCATTTTCATCCCACAGCTCGGGATAGTAAGCGGCTCCAAGCTGAATCATCTTTTCGAGTTCTCCTTTGGGTACGCAATTTCCGTCATCTATTATTAAGATTATACCATGTGCGGCAGATGTTTGCAATGCAGGCATCTGTCCTTTTCTTGCACTATTCTGCTCTTCCCGTTTTTGCACAAAAGGGAGAAAAAGCCTGCGTTTCCCAAATTCGGAGCGAGAGCAGAATAGTGCAAGAAGTGGGCATTTTCGGTCATTGACTTTCCCCTGCAATCTTGCTATACTATAGGTGAAAACGGGAAAAGATGCGCTTGTTTTAGTTGGATTTGTGCAGAATTTCCGATTTTAAGGTGCCGCTACGCAATTCGCGATTGGTGCTTTAAGCAATCAGTGACCGAACCGAAAAAGCAGACGGAATGCTGTTTTTCGGGAGCGGAAAGGGGGAAACTTTGGAGCGATTTGCCATCAGTCCCGAGACGCGAAGAATGCTGACCGATTTCTATCGGGTAACGGGAATACCGGTTGGGATGTATTTGCCGGACGGAACACTAATCCATTCTTATCCCGGCGGCGTTGAGGATTTTTCCGACCTGACCTTTTGCGAAAAGAGCAAGCTGTGCTCCGAAAAATGGAGCGCGGAGTGTATGCG
>CAKSUH010000055.1 GCA_934500855.1 uncultured Eubacteriales bacterium | reverse complement strand
GACAGAGGCAGTTCTCCCGCCTCTTGTAAGATTGACGATCATATGTTTCCTCATTTCTTAGATAAAGTTTTTGTCAGGTTCACCGCCGTAGTGGTTGTGTGCATGACCGAGGTCATGTTGACCTTGACGCCCGTGTCCAGTCCGAACACCTGCGCGATGCGGGGGACTTCGTTTGCCGCAAGCATGACACCGAAACCGAGCAGGACATTGTTTTTCCATGTCATAAGACCGAGGAACAGCAAGGTGGTCTGCATGAAAGTGGTCAGGCAAAGTGCGACCACCTGCTTGCACCATTGTGTAAAACCGTCCGCATAGCCGCGCGGCAGGGAGAACAGGTAGAGACTCCCGACCGCGATTTGCGTCAGTAGGATTCCCCCGCGCTTGATGTTGGAAAAGAACACCTTGATAACGCAATAGCCGAGGGCAATCAGGAACAGGAGTTCCAACAGCCCGAAACCGTTCAAAGCGTTTACGCCATTCGGGGAGTACCGATACAGCACCTCCCGCGCGAGTTCCACCACATTTCCGCTTGCCGTACCGATAAGGTCACGGGTAAACGTATTTTGCAGGGTGACGGTGAAGCGGTAAAGTTCGACCGGCAAACGGGTAAAGAGAGACGCGGCAAAGAAGCCTTTCAAAATGTTCAAAAGCGTTGTTTTAATGTTCGCCCGCCCGCAGCATTGGTACTCAATGGCGAAGTCAAAGACCGCAACCGCGATGCCGACCGTGTACAGTCCCCATCCGAACAGGCGGAAGAACTCCAGCGCCGCTTTGACCCATGACAGGTCGAACAGCTCCGTCCCCATGCCGGACATCTGGGTAAAAAATTCTGCGATAGCCCCGAACACCGTGCGGTACAGCCATGCGAGATATTCGCCGTAGATGACCTCCCCCGCGCTGCGGAGTGCCGAGGTCAGCCCGCTGATCCAATCCAACATCCCGCATCCTCACATTCCGAGTATCTTCCAGAGATACAGCGGGCAGGTCAGGCTGAAAACCAGGCAGGCGAACAGGATGGCTGGCGGGACGAAATCGAACTGCCCATGCTTGCGGTAATCGAGGTAAGCGGTTGCGATCTTGACGAAGAACAGGATTGCTAAAATTACATCGATAACGGGGAAAATCACCTTGTCCGTCACCGACCGGATCTGATCCCGTGCGACAATCCATGTTTCCTCGACCGCGCCTGCGACATCGCCGTCCGCAAAAGCGGGAACAACAAGACAGGCGGACAAAATTATAAAAGCCGCAATGAGCGTTGCTATTTTTCGCTTCATGTTTCGCTCCTTTTCATCGGATATAAAAACCGTCATAGACCGTTCCCGCAATCGGTATGCTGACCGTGACCGTTGCGCTGACCTGTCCCGCAGGAGTCCACAGCCCCGACAATTGGAGGAGAACGGTATAGGTGCCGTCTGCAAAGCCGAGCGGCAGAAAGTGAACGCGCGTTGACGCGGACGGATGGACGGGAAAACAGAAACTTCCGTCCGACATCTGCTCCAAACAGCGGCACTCCCCTGCTCCGGTGCGATAGGAAAATTCGGGGAATGCCGCAAGGATAGATTGTGCGTCCGTTGCATTCGCGGCATCACCGGAAATTGTCGGGGTAACGGTCAGGGAGAATCCACCACCGCCGCGCAGGGTGTCACCGCCCGTGTTTGGGGTAACGGTTGCCGTACCGGATAGCGTTACAGTGTACTCTTTCAAGACAAAGCCGCTTTCGGTATACACCCATTCGTTCCAACGGACGCGACCAACGGTTTCACTCGGCGCGGTCGGCAGTTCGATTAAAGAATCCCCGTCAAAAGTCGGATCGGGTGTTGCGGAGGTAAAGCGTTCTTTGACATCCACCCACACGGTCGCGGTGTTGTTGCTCTTATCGTCCTCCGGCAGGATACCGCCCGCATTGACCGTACATTCCAGACGGAGGGTCTGCCCCGCATAGGCATCCGGAACTGTCCAGCGAAACCAGATCAGGTTGCATTTGCCCGCAGGGATGGGGATATTATCAGCCGCTTTTGTCAGGAGCACCGTTCCGTCCGGTGCGTATACAGTCAGCGTTGCGCGGTTGCCCATACTCGGCAAAATGTCGTTCGTCCCGTCATGGTAGACCAAAAAGGCGGTAATGATTTCATCTCCGGCAATATAGTCTCCGTTCGGGGCGACCGCCTCCACAGACTGCGCATAATCTTCGGTTTGCACCGTCAGCGTTGCGGATTGCTCGTTATCGTCCGCGTTCTTTTCTGCCGTTCGGTCAGCCCAGTTTATGCGCACCGTGACGGTATGTTCCCCCTCTGCCTGTCCGACCGATACGGTGAAGGTCAGCGTTTGCACGCCGCCTGCGGAAAAGTCAATATTGCGCGTTGTCAGCACATCCCCGTCGTACAGGAGCGTTACCGGAATACTGCGATAGGAAAGTGTCGTGTCCCGATTCGCAAGTTTAACGGTTACAGTCACCACGCCATACGGGGACAGCTTTGTTGCCGAAAGCGACAGTTCGGTGATCGTGAAATCATAGCTTTCCCGACTCCACACGGCGGTCAGGGTGCGGTTGCCGTTCAGCACATAACTCTCACCCAGCAGGTAAAGTTTCCCGTCCCCGCCGTCCCGCCAACCGAGAAAGACATAGCCGGATTTGGTCGGGGCATCATTCGGCAGGGTTAGGGTGTAGCCGTAACAATGCGTCATCGGGGAAAAGCTACCCGCCCCGCCGTTCGTGTTAAATGTTACCGTGTTTTGGTCGAGCACATAGCGGTACTCAATCGTAATGACGCGGTTGGTGATACGCCGCAGTCTGCCGTCCTTTGCCTCGTCATAACTTGAAAAGCTCGGCAAATCATCCTCAATCGTCGGTTCAAGGACATCGTATTGCATATAATCCTGCAAGCGCAGACAATTTTTGTATTTACCAAGCCACGCGTAGGTGAATTTCCCGCTGATTTCGCTTTCCCAACCGCTTGCCAAATGGTGCCCCGGCACGGTCATTGCCTGCGACCGGAACGGCGTGCCGCTGTTGAGGGTGTACTCATAGCTTGCGACCGTTTCGTAATAGCAAGCCGACCAGTTATAGCCGTACCGCACCTCTTTTGCATGGCGCACGATCACTTTTGCGTCCTCGAATTTGCGCATCGTGACGGTTGCATTCACCTGATTTTGGCTCATCGCGGTTCGGAAATGGTAGGTCACATCCACCGCGCCGTAGCAGTGCTGTCCCTGACTGATTTTTCCCAACTTGCAGGTAGTCCACACGCCTGCGTCACTCTGAAAGCCCACGGTGTCGTAGCCATAGATTCCGAAATACAGGAGCGTGCTTTCGCCTCTCTTGGTGTAGCAGGTGACGGTCTTGAGCAGGGTCCCGCTCTCATCCACGCACCGCACAACGATTGTTCGATTACATTCATCAGACGGAAACGCATACATGGTGGCACTCCCACCGTCAGCCTCGTAGGTTTCAGCACCGACACCAACAGTCAGGAATACTGCCAATGTCACAAAGAACAGCAAAAAGAGAACCCGCTTCATCTGCTCCCCCTCCCCTCTTCCGTCAGAACCTTTGCGCCGCTCTCCCGCGTCTGCTGTTCGATGTCGAAAGTCAGACCGTCATCCTCCGCATCAAGCGGCGGCAGGTCGATTGATTCAATTTTCGGGATGTTGGGAGCCGTGATGTCGGACGGCTCTCCTGTCCGGCTCGGACGGTTGGATATAGGCTTTGGTAAACAAACCGCAATGCCGATTCCCAACGCCGCAACCGTCGCAACGCATAGCACCACGGCGGCGATTTTCTGTTTTCGTTTCATGTTCAAACCTCCTTCTTTTCATAAAAAGACGATACCCGCATCGGGACGGACAGCGTGCCGAAGGTTCGTCCGTTCCATGTTACGGGGATTTTCAGCGTATAGCACACGGTCAGTCCGAAGCCGTTTCCGCGCTCCAGTGTGACTTCTGTATCATCGGGCAAACCAAGCGCCGGTTGACAGTTATCGGTCAGCTTGTCGTAGTCGATGGCATCGGCGTACCCGTCTCCTTGACGGATAGCATCGTAAGACGCTTTCGCAAACTCCGCGAGGTAGGAATCCAACGCCTGTTTTCTCTCCCGCCGTTCGTTCAGCACCTGCCCGCATAAGGTCAGGTATAACAGTAAAACTGAGGTCAGGAGCGACAGGAACAGGACGAGGACGGCGAGCCAGATATACCCCTCCCCGCGGCGATTTTCAATTGCTCTTTTCATATTGCCTCATTTCCGGTACACCCGTGACCGCGCACGGGATTCGGCTTGAAGCGTCACGGGGAGCAGGAAGTCCCCAAAGCCGCGCAACCGTGCGGGGCAAGTCAGCTTGCATTGGATCATGTCACCAAGCTGCACAAAACCGTCCGCGTCAGCATTCGTTCCGTCAAAGGTGCAGGTGAAGTCAATGCCGGTTTGCTTGCGCAGGTTGGCGATATAGTCCTCCAGCACGATGCTCCCCTCTGCCGCCGCATAGTCCGTAATGCCGTCCGCAAGCGTTTTCAGGTTCTGATTCAGCGCCACAAAGGACGCGAGGCTGACGGCGAAGACCAGCATGAACGCGATCAGCAAAACACTGATAGCGACCTCCACATACCCCTCGCCGCGATTATTCAAGCGCCTCATAAAAACAGCCCTCCGAGCGAATTCAACAGCACTTCGCCGATAACCACGATGTAAATCAGGAAAAAGCAACCGAGCAAAACCAGCGACAGCCGCCGCACACGCTTCGGCACTTTCCCTGCCTGTTCGCGCAAATTTTGCCGTCCCGCCTCCGAGAATTTCAGCGAGAGGTTCGCCCAATAGACGCTGTTGTCCTCGCCGTGCAGGATACCGATCAAGCCGCGCACGACATCGGACAGCGCCGATGAACCAACCCGCGCTTCAAGCCTTGTCAGCGCCGCCTCGTCATTTCCGCTTCGCATATCCGCGACCGTAATGTCCAGTTCCCGCCCGAATTCTTCCCCGGCACCGGTTCTGTAACTTTCGAGCATGGAGAGGACATCCCGACTGTGCGGCAATGTCTTTTCAATGTTCGCCACGAATCGCGGTAATTCCAATTCAATCCGCGCCCGCCTTGCCCCGATTTTCTTTCGCAAGGTCATGCTGCCGAGGCGGTAGAGCAGGATTGCCGCGACCAACAGCAAAACGGCGAGGAATTTTGATAAAAATGCAACCGGGACTGCCAACATCGCGACCGTCCCTGCGCGGACGATGTTCTCCGCGACAAACTGCTCCGGTGTTTGCGTCATGTCCCCCGTCCGTAAGTCCGCCTCCAGTTGCGCGCGGCGGTATTCGTTGAGGTGCAACCGCCCCGCAAGCCGTCCGGTCAGCTCCCGCATGAGAAGCGTCAGCGGGGTCGGCTTGTCCTTCCGGTTTCGTCCCATGCTGTGCATGGCTCTCGACGCGGCACGGCTCGGAAGCTTCAGGCGTTCGGCAAGCAGGAAACCGATTCCGGTTGCCGCAAAGATGGCGCAAAAGCCAACCATCATCCAAACCATCCCGTCACCTCCCGTACTCCATCGGCTTCGTAATTTTGAGCATCCGCAAGCCGGTCACCAAAATCGCCGCACCGCAGACCGCAAGCGTGATTTTGCCAGGGACGGTGTGCATCAGCGCGGCGTACCAGTCTTTGTTCAGCAGATACAAAAGCGGCAGGTTGCCGACCACCATGCACGCCATGATGAGATATTCCATCCGTGCGGCAAACAGGATGCCTTTGACCTCCCCCTGCACACGGCGGATGTCTCCGAGCTTTTCGACCGTTGGCATGAGCGTGTCTTTTAATGTGCGGTCGTTCTGACAGGCAATCAGCGTCTGACACCACTCCCGAAAGACCGTGTTGTCAATCTTTTCCGCGAGATTCCGGATTGCGCCCGTCACGCTTGCCGACACGCAGGAGGTTTCGGTCACGAACGCCGCGAACACCTCGCGCACAGGCGGCTTGAGGTGCGGCAGGTTCTCCCGCACAGCGGCGGTCAGGTCATCTGTCCGCAGATAGCTTGTTGTCATGACCGACAGCGCCGTTTCCAGTTCCTCGCGCAGTTTTTGCCGGTAAAGCGACACGGTACGCAGTGCAAACCCGAACGGAATCAGGGCAAATCCGACCGCCAACACAGGCGCAATGAACGCGTTCCCGATGGCAAGGGCGATGACCCCGCCGACGAAAAACAGCACCAGTGACAGCGCGCAGGCAACACCAAACGCCCCGCCCTTTCCGGTTGCGGTGAGTGCGTCCCGCGTCTGCCGCAACGCCGCCCCAAGCCGCCCCGCGCGGCGTTTTCCCTTCGCCGCCCGTATCTGTTCCCCAAGACTCCGCGGTCGCGCCACAAGCCGCTCCAAATCGCGCTCCACGCGAGCGGGGGTCAGACCGAACGCAAGAACGATGCCTACCGCAAACAGCAGGCAGTCCGCCAAGTACAGCAACATCATTTTAAATCATCACTTCCTTTCATGGAAATTTTATCAAAAAAGCGGAAGCAATCTTGCTCCTGCGACCTACATGGGATAAAAAAAGAACCCGCTGTCCGCCTGCACTTCCTCATCGGAGATTTCCTCTGGCTCGGCAAAGAGGTTGCTATAGGTTTCCACCTGCTCATCGGTCAGGTCGCAGAAGTTTCCGTCCCCGTTATCCCCGACCAGAAAGATCGTTCCGGCGTATACACTTGCGCCGATGTAACGGTTTCCCGTGCGGTTTTTGAGTTTCGCTTCTTCGTCTCCGACAATCACCACTCCGTCATCTGCATATGGGTAGGTGACTTCCATCAGCGATTCCTCCCCCGCTTCGCTGACGGCTCTCTGCCAGTCATGCAACTTGTCCCGCACCCGCGTTTCCACGGGCGGGCAATTCGGCTCAATCATCAGGACGCGCACGCCACCCATCGGCGCGCACGCATCGGTGTGAAAATCCTCCGGCAGTTTGGCAAAGCCGAAGCGGTCACAGAAGTACACGCCGGGCGCAGTTTCTTCATTCCCCTCGCAGACCTCCACCAAATCGCTCGGTGACAGGCTGTGCCCCTGATGGGTACCGTGAAAACCGGTATTGAAGGATTCATAGACATCCTCCAGATCCACGTCATTGACATAACCGTGAAACACGCACTTGTATTCGGATGCCCGGACGCCGCCTTTTGCCTGTGCCGCTTGGTAATCGCAAAATCGCAATTTCCGTTCATCGCGGGATCGGTCAATCTGATAAATTTTAATGCGCATGAGCATCCCCCAATTCCTCGGAGAATTTTGCAATCAGGCAGGTCAGAAGCACACGCCGTTCGTCCTGTGACAGGCTGTCTGCAAGCGCGGAGAGGGACAATCCTTGCGGCTCTGATTTGTCCTTGCAGCGGTCGCAGATTTTCTCCTTCCGCACAGTCACCGTGCCGTTTTCCTCGGCAAAGGACAGCACATCCCCGCACCGCAGCCCAAGCCGCATCCGGATGGAAAGCGGGATGGTGGTGCGCCCCTTCTGCCCCAACACTCTGTAGGTTTTCATTTTCCGTCCCAGTCTCCTTCCGCGTCATCGTCCAACAGGCAACGCTTACAATGCGGACACCAGTATTCGCAATGGGCGCATCCGGTTTCGCACTCGTCCGTATTTTCCTCCGGCAGGTCATCAATTGTGATGTCCTCCAATTCGGTCTGTTGCGCTCCCTTGATGACGGTCAGCTTGCCGTCTGCATCAACCGCAACGCGCAATGCGGCACTTGTGTCAATCCCCATGAGGTCGAGCAGCCTGGTCGGAATCGGGAACAGGGTGTAATCTTCGTTTTTCATTTTCGGATACTCTCCTTTAGTATTTTTTCGTAATCAATCGGTTCTGTGTCAAAGGTCATTTGCAACGGTTTCTCGCGCACGCTTTCGAGCAGATCAAAGTTGCCGATCAGCAGTTCGGGGTATGCGTCCCCCGCGCGGTAGCGTTGTGCCATGCTGTGAATGCGACTGCATTCGAGGAGCTGCCAACCGTCGTACAGGGTGCGGATGTAGGGACAATCGTTATACGACAGCAGGACTTTTCCCTTGATGTCTCCCAACGTATTCCGCAGGCGCTGATGGTCGTCTTTGGTGAAGCACGCGGCATACATCCCCTCGGTTTCGTAGTACGGCGGGTCGCAGTAAAAGACGGTATTCGGGCGGTCATAGTGACGGATCAGGGCTTCAAAATCCCGATTTTCAATCACGGTATTCGCCATCCGCTCATGCAGGTCACGGATCAGACCGAACAGCCGCCGCACATCAAACGGTTGGCAGGCGTAGCTTTTCAATCCTGACGAATAGCTGTAGCGGATGAGCTTGAGGAACGCGACCGCGCGCCGGACATCCTCGGCATCGGCGCGGGAACGGATCAGGCTTGTCAGTTCCTCCGCGTCGGGCGGCGAAAATGCGACCCGTGCGAGCTGTTCCTCCGACACCGC
>CAKSUH010000054.1 GCA_934500855.1 uncultured Eubacteriales bacterium | reverse complement strand
CCCCACAACCCCGCCATTTACGAAGTCATGATTTGATTCGCTCTTTGAAACGGCGGGGTTGTGGGGGAAGTTTTTGTCGTTTTGGGAGGCGCGGATTTGATTTGTTGCAAAGTGCGGCTTCGCGCCCGATTGGTGGGTGGGATATTTTTTGTAAAGATGCGCGGAACGGCGATGGGGCGTTCCCTACAGAAACACCGAAAAGGCAGTGTTTGCAGGGAACGCCCCGTGCTCGTTTTTTTATTCTTCCCCGTTGTCCTCGGGTTTGTTGTCCACAAAGCGTTCGATATACTGCTCTGCGGTCATCAGGACCTCACGCGGCTTGGAGCCGTCCTGCGGGGTAACGATCCCATCGGCTTCCATTCGGTCGACCAGATTTGCGCCGCGCGCATAGCCGACGCCGATCTTCCGCTGGAGCATGGAGGTGGAAATCTGTCTTTGCTCCACCGCAATTCGCACCGCCTCGGCATACTTGGGGTCCTCCCGCATACCGCCGTCTCCCGCGTCCGGCATTTCGGCTTCCTCTTTGCCTTTTTTGCCGCACTGCGCCGAGTATTCCTTCATCAGTTTGGTGAAGTTCTCGTCATAATGTGCGGTACCGTTCGTTGCACGGACGAATTCGCAGATTTTTTCGACCTCTCCGTCGCTGAGGAATGCGCCCTGCACGCGGATCGGCTCCTTCGCGCCGGTCGGGTTAAAGAGCATATCGCCCTTACCAAGCAGTTTTTCCGCGCCGCCGCGGTCAAGGATGGTTTTGGAGTCGACCACCGACGCGACCGTACAGGCGATACGCGACGGGATATTCGCCTTCAACAGACCTGTGATGACATCAACCGACGGTCTCTGCGTACCGATGATGAGGTAGATTCCCGCCGCTCTCGCCTTCTGAAGCAGACGGCAGATGGAATCCTCCACCTCGTTCTTGGCAACCATCATGAGATCGGCAAGCTCGTCAATGATAATGACGATACGCGACATCGGTTCCAGTCCCGCGTCACCTGCGGCGATCTTGTTGTAGCCGTCGATATTCCGCGCGCCGACATCGGCAATCCGATCGAAACGCGACTCCATCTCATTAACCGCCGCCTGCAATGCACCCGAGGCGTCCTTCGGCGTGGTGATGATGGGAGCCAGCAGATGCGGAATTCCCTGATAGGGTGCGAACTCGACTTTCTTCGGGTCAATCATGACCAGCCGCACCTCGTCGGGACGCATTTTGTAGAGGATGGACATGACAATGCAGTTGATACAGACCGACTTACCCGAGTTGGTAGCACCCGCAACCAGCAGATGCGGCATTTTGGGAATGCTGAAATAGACCGGCGTACCCGCTACATCGTCTCCGAGACAGCAGAAGAGCGGCGTTGTATTTTCGGCAAACTCCTTTGCCTCGATCATGTTGCGCAGGTAGACGGTGGAACGGTTCTTGTTCGGCACCTCGATGCCGATTGCGCTTTTCCCTTCCATCGAATCCATACGGACATCCTTCACGCCGAATGTCAGCGCGATGTCTTTGTCCATATTCAGCACGGTCCGCACACGGACATTCGATGCGGGGAATACCTCGTATCTCGTAACCGTCGGTCCGCAGGAGTAGGTAATTTCGTTGATATCGACATGGAAGGTCTTGAGCTTGTCGGCAATCCGCTGTGCGTTCTCTTCCAACTCGCCCTTGGTCTGTTCGGTAATCGCCTCGCCCGCCTGCAGATAGGAGATCGGCGGGAAAGTGTAAGGACGGTTCTGCGGAGGCGGCACCGGGCGGGGTTCGGCTTTGACCGGAGTGCGCTCAAGCCGCGCGGTATTGCCCGCTTTCTTGGCGGCAATTGCGCGGTCGATCGCCATCGTTGCGCTTTCCTTTGCGTCCAGTTCCTCGTTGCTCATGCCGAAATCCTGCGGTCCCTTGGCGGTTGCCTGCCGCAGAGTCGGCTGGCGTGATGCGGGACCTTCCGCAACTCCGTTCGGCGCGCTTGCGGGACGGGGCGCGGGGCGCTGTCCCGTCGGCTGTCCTCCCATCGGCTGTCCTCCCATCGGCTGTCCCGGGCGGAGACGGACGGTCTGTTCGGTCGGTCTGACAGGTCGGTTTGCGGGTGTACCCGCCACGGCACCCTGCGCGGACATCGGCGGTTCCGTACGGCGCCCGGTCGGTGCCTCTCCGTCGGTTTCTCTCGGCGCGGAGCCGGGCAGCGGGACCTCGGGCGGCAGCGGCACATGGACGCGCTCACGCGGAATCTCCGCGTCGGGACCGCTGACGAAGATGGACCCCAATTCAAAGCCCTGATCGGATTTCTGCACGCGCCGCGCGGCATTCTGACGGTCGGTCGGCTGCGGCGGGAAGATGTGGTCCACGGCGGCGCTGTCCGCCTGCCGCATGGCGGAGATTCTCGGATCCCGCATCCGTGCGGATGCCGCAGGCGGTGCGGGCTGAGCGGTTTGCAAAGGGTGCGCGGGTTGTGCAGACTCTGCGCCCTGCGTTGTCTGCGCGGTCGGAGCATTCGGAACGGTCGGAGCGCCCTTTGCGGGTGCCGCCTCGTTTTTGTCCGCTTCGGCATCCTTTGTCAGTTCGCGCCCGATTTCCTCCGGCACAAACAGCGGACTGTCTGCGGGCGTTTCGTCGCTTGCGTTGAGAATCGGCATAACCGGAACGGGATTGTCCTCATCGGTCAGAAGCGGAAACTCCTTACTGCGGACCATCGCGCGTCCTGCGGGCTTCCCGTTCGGATAAACAACCGCACCTTCGGGAGGCTCGGGCATTTCGTCCTCGGAATCGGTTCTGCGCCCCGCCGCACGGTCGTGCTTTCTGCTCATACGGTCCATGATGGGAGCGCTGTCCATCTCGTCGGTGTCGTCCTTCTTCCGTTTCGCTTTCGCAATGATGATTTTTGCGCGGATGCTGGCAACCAGATGCTGAGGCGTCATACCGATGAAAAAGAAAATTCCCGCCAAAAGGAGCAGAACGGTGATGAGAATCGCGCCGAAAATGTTCATGCGGGAGCAGAGAAAATATCCGATGCCGCCGCCGAACAGCCCGCCGCCCTGCATTTTCGCACCGACGCGGATCAGTTCGCCCGCCGTCATATAACGGTCGGCTTTCGCCAGCGCGCCGAGCGCGCAGGAATGGATAAAGGTGGAAAGGAGCAACTGAAGCAGGACCGAGGTCACGGCTTTCTCAACCAGCTTGTGTCGGTCAAGCAGTCTGCGCCACATCACGGCAAGGTAGCCGAGCAGGAACGGCAGAAGGAATCCTCCGCCGCCGAGCAATCCGAAAAAGGCAAAGCAAATGCCGTAGCCGACCGCGCCGACGGGATGCGTTGCCGCAGAGTTTGAAGTCTCGCCGCCGATCAGATGGAGAAACATACACACAAACAGGAATACCGCAAATGCGAACATCAGACACGGTACAATGCGATGAATCGGCTTTGCGGAGGGAGATTCCCTGAGGTTGACCGGCGTTTTCCCGCCTTTTTTTCCGCCCCGGTTTCCGCTGTCGGAATTGTTCTTCGCGCGTGAGCTTCCGCCCGATCTGTTCCCCGTTCCTTTGCGGGCGGCGCTCCCCTGCCCGCTTCTTGCGGAATGTCCCCGGCGCTCGGACGGTCCCGCATTACGGGTATCGTTCCCGTAGCCGCCTCTGCGCTTCGGCTCCGCGTCCCCGAACGGGTCCGGGACATCCTCCCAACGGTTGGGGTCCCGGGGCGATTCGTCCGCTCCCGCAGTCCCGTCGTCGGGCGCAAAAGGATCTTTATACTCGTCGTTCTGCATGAGATCGTTCCTTTCTGTATGGAATTACCGACCTGCCGTCGGTTTTGCCTGTTCTGTCAATACTCAATACTTTATTATAACATTAAACCCCGCCTTTTGCAAGGGGTACGGGAAATTTTATCGAAAGAAAAAGGCGCGCCGCTCCCTCACTCTGCGAAAAGGGTTGACTTTCCCGCAAGAGTGTGGTATACTATAGGAAACTATCCGTTCGGAGGAAGCATGAAAAAGCAGTCATTTGCAAAAACGGCGGAAGCGTTTATGCGGTTCTGTCCCCCGTATGCGTGGATTCCCATTGCCGCAATTCCGATTTACAACTGTTTCGTCTTTTTCGGGACCAGACTCATCAACCGCTATATTCCGTCCCACTGCTTTCAGACCCCGCTTGACCGTCTGATTCCGTTTGTCCCTTTTTTCGTCTTTTTCTATATCCTTGCCTACCTGCACTGGGGGCTCGGATACCTGCTCACCCTGCGCTACAACCGTCGGCTCTGCTATGAGACGCTGTCTGTCAACCTCATCGCAAAAACCGTCTGCCTTGTCTGCTTTCTGGCGATTCCGACCGCAATCGAGCGCCCGGAGGTCACGGGCGACGGGGTATGGAACGCGCTTGTGCGGCTGATTTACCGCGCCGACCTTCCCGACAACCTGTTCCCTTCCATTCACTGTCTGGAGAGCTGGCTCTCCTTCCGCGCCGTGTGGAAGGTGCGGGACCTGCCCAAATCCGTGCGGATCGCCAACGGCGTACTGTCGCTGTTCGTGTTCGCCTCCACGGTATTCGTCAAACAGCACTTTCTGCCCGACATTCTCGGCGGCATTCTGGCAGTGGAACTCGGATACCTGCTGACCCGCCTGCTCCGCACCGACCGTCTGTTCCGCGCGCTGGAGCCTTCCTTTGCAAAACACGCGCCCGACCGCCGTGCGGACGCGTAACCGATTTTTTGATTGAGGATTTTTGAATGAACCAAAACCGCGACCCGCAAACCGAGCGGGACCTCTTTCGGGAGGAAGCGCCTCCGACCGAGGCAACTCCCCCGCCGCCGACAGGAAAAAAGAGCTGGCTCTTTACCATCCTGTTCGTGCTGATAGCCGCCCTGACCTTCTGGGCGGTCACCTCGCAGATCAAGGACTTCTCGTTTTCGGACTTCGCGGGTTATATCGGCAACGCAAATCCCGCATGGCTGATTGCCGCCGTTGCCTGTATGCTGGCATTCATCCTGTTTGAGGGAATTGCCCTTCTGGACATCACGCGCAGCTTCGGCTACCGCAGGGGGTTCGGAAAAGGCTTCGTCTGGTCGGCGGGAGACATCTATTTTTCCGCCATCACCCCCTCGGCTACGGGCGGTCAGCCCGCAAGCGCGTATTTCATGATCAAGAACGGGATTCCCGGTATGGTGAGTACCGTAGCGCTGGTGGTCAATCTTGTGATGTATACGCTGGCAATTCTTTCCATTTCTCTGATCTGCCTGTGCGTGCGACCGAAGCTGTTCCTGCAGTTCGGAACCCTTTCCCGCATTCTGATTGTCAGCGGAATCGCGGCGCAGGTGTTTCTGGCGGCATTCTTTGTCATGCTCCTGAAGAAGGAACATACCCTGCACCGCATCTGCGACGCTTTTCTGCGGTTTCTGGCGAGGATTCACCTGCTCCGCAAGCCGGAAGAGAAGCGCGAACGGCTTCGCGCCTACATGGAGGACTACGCCCGCTATGCGCAAATGCTGAAGGGACGCGGCAAAATGCTGTTCAGCGCGTTCCTGTTCAACTTTCTGCAACGCGCCGCGCAAATCGCGGTAACCGCCTTCGTGTTTCTTGCGGCGGGCGGCTCCCCCGCGCAGGCATTCGACATCTGGGTTTTGCAGGGCTTTGTGGTCCTCGGCTCCAACTGCGTGCCGATTCCGGGCGCAATGGGCGTTTCCGACTATCTGATGCTGGACTGCTACAGCAGTGTGCTGACTGCCTCGGAGGCGGGGCATCTGGAACTGCTCAGCCGTTCGGTATCGTTTTACAGCTGTATTCTGATCTGCGGCGCTTCGGTGCTGATTCAATTCATGATTCTGAAAAGGAGGAACCGGTTATGATCGGCGTTTATGATTATACCGTTGTGCTCACCTATCTCTCACTGCTGTCGGCAAGTTCCGGGATAATGGTCTCGCTTTGGGGAAAGGGACACCCGTTCATCGGCGTTTTCTTTCTGCTTCTGTGCGGTCTGTTTGACGCGTTTGACGGAAAGGTTGCGCGTACCAAACAGAACAGAACAGAACTCGAAAAGAAATTCGGTGTACAGATCGACTCTCTTTCCGATCTCGTGGCATTCGGCGTTCTGCCCGCCTGTATCGGCGCGTCCCTGATCAAGAACGAGCTGTTTCTGAAAAAGGTTGCGCACAGCGGAACCCCGTTCTGGCTCGGAAAGCTGCTGTATGCGTTGCTGTTCGCCTGTCTGATCCTGTATGTCCTTGCGGCGCTGATCCGACTCGCCTACTTCAATGTGGAGGAAGAAGAGCGGCAAAAAACCGAAAGCTCTCCGCGCAAGTACTTCACCGGGCTTCCCGTGACCACGGCGGCGCTGATCTTCCCCTCGGTCATGCTGCTCCAGTATATCTTTTCGCCCGCGGACATCGCGGTGCTGTACTTCATTTTCATCGTGCTGACAGGCTTTCTCTTCGTTTCGCGCATCCAGATTCCCAAACCCGGAACGCGCGGCGTGCTTCTGATGGTCGGCATCGGCGCGGTTGAGGTTGCGCTCTTTATCCTTTACTACTTCATTTTCAAACACAGAGTCGGATGATGAAAGAAAAGCAAGCACAGCGCGAGAGCGCGGGACTGCGGTTCCTCTATCACACGGTACCGGGGCGGGTCTTTCTCCGTCTGCTCAGCGCGCGATGGGTATCGCGGCTCTGCGGAGCATTTCTGGATTCCCCGCTCTCCAAGCCGATGATCGGTCGCTTTTTCCGCAAAAACGGAATTGACCGCGCCGACTATCTGCCCGAAAAATACCGTTGCTTCAACGACTGTTTCTGCCGTCGCATCCGCCCGGAGCTGCGTCCGATTGACCGCACGCCCGAGCATCTGATTGCGCCGTGTGACGGGCTTCTCAGCGTCTATCGGGCAACCGATGACGCGGTTCTGCCCGTCAAGCAAAGCCTCTATCGCCTACCCGAACTGCTCGGCGATACGGCAGAGGCGGAACGCTATCGGGACGGCTGGGTGTTCGTGTTCCGCCTTTGCGTCAGTCACTACCACCGCTACTGCTACGCGGAGGAGGGCAACAAGGGTCCCACCCGCTTTATTCGGGGACGCCTGCACACGGTGCGCCCGATCGCGCTGGAGCAGGTCCCCGTGTTTACCGAAAACTGCCGCGCCTGCACGGCGATCGAAACCGAGCGTTTCGGAACACTGGCGCAGATTGAGGTCGGCGCCATGCTGGTCGGGCGCATCCGCAACCTGCACGACGGGGAACGCCATGTCCTGCGCGGCGAGGAAAAAGGATACTTCCAATACGGCGGAAGTACGGTCATGCTGTTGGTGGAACGGGACGCAATCGCGGTCCCGCAGGCACTGCTGGATGCGACCGCGCAGGGTGCGGAAACACCCGTCCGCATCGGTGAAGCAGTAGCAGAGCGCGCGGATATCGGCTTATGATAACAAGAGAATCACCCGTAACCGCACTTCCGGGAGTCGGAAAAGCGCGGGCGGCAAGCTACGAAAAGATGGGCATCCGAACGCTCGGGGACCTGTTGGAGCACTACCCGAGAGCCTATGAAAACAGGGGCGACATCCGATTGCTTGCCGATGCGCGGGAGGACGGAAAAAGCGCCGTCGTGCTGACGGTTGCAACACAGCCGAAATGCGTCAGACTGCGAAGCCGGAAGAGCTTTCTGAAATTCCGCGCTTACGATGACAGCGCCTCCTGCGAAATCGTTTATTTCAATCAGGACTATCTGCGCGACGCGTTCGAGGTCGGCGCGGAGTACCGTTTCTGGGGGCGGGTCGAACGAAAAGGTTACAATGCCCTCTCCATGTCCTCCCCCGCCGCCGAGCGGGTGGTTGACGGTGAAAAGCTCCCCGACCTGCACCCCGTCTGGCGCAGGACCGACGGCATCAGCCCCAAACAGATTGCAAAGGACATCGCCGCCGCGCTGAATCTGCTTGCAACCGATGAAGAGGACAGTCTCCCGCCCGAAATCCGCAAGGCACGCGCGCTCTGCACCATCTCTTATGCGGAGCGCAATATCCACCTGCCCGAGAATGCCGAAGCGCTGAAGATTGCGCGGCGGCGATTGGTCTACGATGAATTCTTTGAAGCGGCGCTCGGCTCGCGCATCACACGGGAGCGTACCCGCACGCATGACGCGCCGCCCTGCCCCGAGGGGGATATTTCCCGCCTGACGGGACAGCTGCCCTACCGTCTGACCGCCGCGCAGGAGCGGGTCATCGGGGAGATTCGCAGCGACATGGCGGGCAATGTTCCGATGCGCCGCATGGTTGTGGGCGATGTGGGATGCGGAAAAACCGTCTGCGCGGCGGCGGCAATGCTGATTGCGGTGCAGAGCGGTCGGCAGGCAGTCCTCATGGCGCCGACCGAAATTCTGGCGCGCCAGCATTACGCCGAACTTTCTGCGCTGTTTGCCGAATTGGGCATTTCCTGCGCGCTGTTGGTCGGCGCAACGGGCGCGAAAG
>CAKSUH010000053.1 GCA_934500855.1 uncultured Eubacteriales bacterium | reverse complement strand
GGCTTATGCCAAGGCAAAAACGCTCGTTGTATTTGAAGTTTATCTGAAATATAAAAACGATAAAATGGTCAGAGAACGAGAGGCTTTGCTACTGTTTGGTTAAGGCAATACCGCGCAACTCGCGATTGGCGCACTCGCTCGCGTCTTTTCCGTCATACTTCACAAAAATCCTTGCCTGTAGCTCGGCTACAGCCCGCGAATTTTTGTATCGTCTGACGAAAAAATCGATTCTGCAAGTTGTGATTCGCACCATCGGAATTGCGCGGTGTTGCCTTAATTTTTATATCGTTTGCCCCGGTTCACGGTGAGCCGGGAAGGGGAAGGACCCACTTGAAGGCATCCGGTTGGAGAGAACCGGAATGCTGTGGTTGTCGGTCACTTTCACTCCTGCTCTGCCCAGAACCTTGCCGCGCCGACAAGGTGGACGAGGTCTGGGTTCCGCACGGGGGTGATGAGCCGCAGGGAGGGGATGTTTCCCAGTGCTTCCCGCAAGGCTCCCCCGAATACGGGATAGGAGCGGGAAATCTGCCCGCCGAGGTAGAGGGCTTCCATCCCGTTCTCCCGCAGGATGCCGCGCACCACGGTTCCGAGGTCGCGCCCCATGTCCTCGTAGACCTGCCGCGCCAAAGGGTCTCCCGCATCTGCCCGATTGCCGATTTCCTTCGCGCTTGCAAGGGGAGACGGGGCAAGGCGGTTGTAGTGCTTCACAATCGCGCGCGCCGAAATATAGTCCTCTGCAATGCCGTCCCGGTAAGGGGCGTTCCAGATGCTGACGAGCGGCGTTCCCCTGTCGGTCAGACACGGCTTGCCGTTTATCATCAGCGCAAACCCCAGCCCCGTTCCGAGCATGACTCCCGCAATCCTGCGGTAGGGGGAATCCGTCTCCGCCGCGCCGAGGATGAACGCCGCCGAATCGTGCAGGAAGCGCACGGGGATGTCTCCGAGGACTTCCGCAAACCACGGGCGGAGCGGGATGCCGTAAATGGCGGTGTACTTGTGCTTCATTTGGCTGATGCCGTTTTTGTAGTCGAACGGTCCCGGGATGTCCACCGCGACGCCCGTAATGCGCCCGCCCATGGCTTCTGCGCGGTTCCGCATTTCGGCGAGCAGGGCGGTGTAGGCGGCGTGAACCTCTTCGGTTGTGCCGCTTGAATTGGCGGGGTGCGAGCAAAAACTCCCCGCCACGGGGGACTGCCCCTCGAACAGTCCCGCCTTGAGAAAGGTTCCGCCCGCGTCCAGTGCCAGAAGATAGTCTTTCATACTGTCCGAACGCTCAGCGCTTGAGCAAGGTCTTGTGAACCGTAATCCATGTGCCGGGCTTGTTGTTGATCAGCTCGTATTCGCCCATGGCCGCGGGAACGACCACCATGTCAAGATAGTTCATGTCAAAGTGCAGGGAGGGATCCTTCTTCGAGCGCACCGTGATGCTCTCGCCGTCCACCAGTGCGAGGACATGGAAGTCGCCGTCCGTGTTGTCCTCCATCCCGTCAACAAATTTGAGGTTGCGCAGGGAGAAATAGAGTTGGTCGCATTCGCCCACGACAAGCTCCTCCCAATCCGTCCCGCTCCGCAGAACCCGCCGCCGACCGTTGACGAGGTTTGCACGGACATAGTCCTCTTTCATATCGCGGTTGAGGTTGAGCGACCCGAAATAGGAGTGAATCGGGCGCGGGTTGCCGTCAAGGTCTTTTCGCAGATAGTCGTACATTTTGTAGGTGTAGGAGCCAACCGTCAGCGAGCCGATTTCCAGAATCAACTGGTTCTGCCCCGACGCGTGAATCGTGCCGGCGGGAATCATGACCTGCACGCCGGGTTCGCTTCTGACCCCGTAGATGTACTTTTTGTAGTCCACGGGCGTGTGTTCCTGTTCGCTCTTTTTGATTTCCGAGACGAATTCGTCCGCGTCCGCATCCCCGCGGAAGCCGAGATAGGTGCGCGCGCCCTGACCCGTTGCAACGATGTAGTAGCTTTCGTCCTGCCTGCCGAGCTCGTTGTGGTTCTCAGTGAGGAATTTCTCGCCCGGATGCAGCTGAATCGACATATTGCCCGCCGCGTGGAAGGTATCGTCATAGTTGAAGCGGATGGGGAAGAAGCCGTGGAAATCCCGCAGACAGCGCGCGCCCATCAGCTTTTCGCCGTTGGAAGCAACCACGGTATAGAAGGGAAGCTCCACGCTATAGCCGTCCATGTTCAGCGCCGTGCTGACTTCCATCGGAATCAGGTCAAAGACCCATGCGCAGTTCTTCATGGTGTCGGGGAGACGGCGCTCCTTCATGGTCAGGTATCCGCCCCAGACCCCCTCAAGGTAAACGGGGCGCTGGCGCAGGGGATAGTCCAGTGCGCGGTCAATCAGCGCGGACAGGACCGACCCCGGCATCATCTGAAGTGTGTCGGGCGCATCGGCGCAGATGTACCAGTCCAGCTTTTTGCCCGCAAGCAGACGGCAACGCAGGGAGAATGCCAATTCAAAATCGACATAGTAGCAACGCCGCATGGTCGCCTTGAACGGGAGTGTTTCGTCCGAGCCGTAGTTGCGGTAGGTGCCTTTTTTGATGTTCAGCACCGCCTGCTTCGGCGTGACATCCGCGAAAATGTGAAGGTCGGCAAGATCGTAGAGCGCTTCGGACAGTGCGCCGTTGCCGTACAGCACCACCGTCCCGCGCTTTTCCGCCAGTCTTTTCTGCAGTGCCGCCAACTTTTTCTCGTCAAACAGCCCGCGGTAGCCTTCCTTGAACAGCCGACCGTACAGCAGAACGGGGTCTTTTTCGCGGTCCTCGGGGAGGTAGTCCGCAAGCAGGGCTTTGAGTTCGGCGGCGGACTTGTAAATGCCCGCAACCGAAATCAGCTCGCAGTCGGCGGGAAGCAGACCAATCAGCGCGTCAAACGGCGCGGTGGTGTAGCCGTCGATGGCAAGGACCCTGTTTCCTTTGCAGAGGTCGGCAAAAACCGCCGCCAGCTGTGCCGTACCGCGCGCAATCCGGTCGGTATGCACACTGCCGTCATTGGTCAGGTTGTTGACTGCGTTCGGGTCGTTGTAGGGGAAGGGATTGAACATAAAACTCATGGCTGTTACCTCTTTTCCGAATTGACCTGTTTGATGAATGCCCGCATGAAGTCCGGCAGGTCGTCCGGACGGCGGGAGGTGATGAGGTTGCCGTCAACGACAACCGGACTGTTCTCGTAAAGCGCGCCCGCGTTGATGACATCGTCCCGGATGCCGGGATAGCAGGTGCAGTGCCTGCCGCAGAGAACCCTTGCCGAGATGAGAATCAGCGGACCGTGGCAGATTGCCGCAACAGGCTTGTGAGCCTCGAAAAACGCGCGGGTGGCGGCGAGGATGTCGGCGTTCTGCCGCAGCTTTTCGGGCGCGGTGCCGCCGGGGAGCAGAAGCGCGTCATAGGCGGCGGGGGCAATCTCCGCGGGGAGCAGGTCGGCATTCACCGTGAACCAATGCTTGCCGCGGATGGTTTTCTTTTCAAGCGACGCGACCGTGACCGCGTAGCCTTCCTCTCGCATCCGCATGAGGGGGTAATACGCCTCGGTGTCGTCGCAGTTGTCATAGGTGATGACGAGAATCCGTTTCATGGCTTCAGCCTCCCTCCGTCAGATGCGGTGGAATTCGAAGTCGCAGAGCTTTGCAAGTGTCTCCAGTTCATCAAGGCAGTCGCCGTCCGCAATCGCGTAGTGCTGGGTCACGCCGATCTCGCCGATCCTCCCGAACAGTTCTTCGGGAGAGAGCGTGGGATGACGGAAGTCGGCGTGGGAGTAGCTGGCAAGGTAGTGCTTGGTGGGGAGACAGTCCACCAATGTGCAGACCATCTTCATCTGCCCGTCGCGCTCGGACATATGGAGCATGGTTTTCATCCCCGCAGGGAAGGTGTACCATGCAAACGGCGCGCCCGCGTGCTTCCATTGGGACTTCGCAAAGCGCTCGTCCCGCGCGATGATGACATTTTCGGGGCATTCGTGGTAGTTGTTGGGTCCCGCATGACCCGCAACGAAACCGCCGTTTTGGTGGTCGATGTAGAACGGCTCGATGAAGTTCGCGCGGTGTCCCGTCAGGTGTTGGAGGATGTAGGTTGCAAGCCCGCCGCCGATGTCGCCCTCGGGAACGATGACCATCTTCTCGTTCGGGTCGAGCGGCGCAAAGCCCGGGCGCAGACCGACATTGGCAAAGAGAACCGTGTCAATGTCGTTGAGCACCAGCAGGTCGGTGTTCGCCCGGCGGGCGATTGACTCCATGGCATAGGTCGCCCTGACCGAAGCGCGGAATTTTTCGGCGTCCACATTGTCCGCCACCCGATAGCGCGCCGTCAGGTCGGCAAGAAGCGCGTCCACCGTACTGTCGGGAGTCGCTTCGATCTCATTGACCAGCTCCGCGACCGACAGGAAATGGATTTCGGGACCGATCCTGCAGAAGATGTTGTAGGGGTCGACATAGGTTGCCCACATTGCCTCGTTGTAACAGGCGAGCAGGGAGAGGTTGGTGCGCCGCAGTTTTGCCCGCATATGCGAGGCGGCGGCAAAGACCCGCACCCGCTCGGTGACCTGCTCCAATGTTCCGATGCAGACCTCGCGCATCGGGCGGTCAAAGCGGCGGAAGGATCCGCTTGCCTCCTGAAAGCCGACCAGAGCCCCCGCCGAGAGGAAGTCGACAAACTGATTCTCGTCATTCGTGTCGGTGATGGAGAGCGAATCGCGCACGACCGATGCAAGCATCAGCGGCATGGGCGGCAGCTCGCGCAGGAAGCGGATCCATGCAAAGTCCTCTGCCCAGGAGAGGAACATTGCCACCACGCAATCCACCTTTTGGTTGTAGAATTCCGCCGCCGCAGTCTCCGCGCCCTCGCGGCTGTAGACCGTTGCGGGGCAGACAACATCGGCAAAATTGCGAAAGCGGGAGAGGTAGGTCTTTGCCTCCCGTGCCTTCCGTTCCTCGTAATTCCCGTCCTTCGTTCCGTTCCCAAGCGGACGGAACCGCTCGGCGCCAATCATCAGCAGTCCGATTTTTGCCCGTTCGATACTCATATTCCGATTCCTCCGATCTGTTTGTTCGGTACTGTTATCATACACCAATATGTTCGCAAATCATAGCAAAATATTTGCGGATATATATAAAATCTTCACCTTTTGGCGATCCGGGAGGATGCGGTCCTGCCGGGTATCCTTTACCGCACACACTCCGGGCATAAAAATACCTCCTATGGCAGGTTACAGATCGAAATCTGTTTTGCCATAGGAGGCTTTTTATTCTGTTGTCCGGTTCCGGACTTGCGCAGAGCACACCCCCGCAGGGGCTTTTTGGCTCGGCGGCACATCAGCCGAGGTCGCTCAACCGATACCGCCGCGCAGGCTCCAGAATGACCGTGACTTCGCCCTGTCGGCAGGAAAGCCCGACGGTCATGGATTCGTTCCCCGAGAAGAATACCATGTTGGGGTCGGAATACGCCTTCAGGTCGTCAATGACCTTTTTCATCCGCGCCGACCAATAGGTCCAATAGTCGGTCCCGTCGCTGCTTCCGCTCGCATAAACGAACCAGCCGTAAGCCTGCGGAATCAGCGCAACCTTTGCCCGCACAAGCGGGGAGAGGCGTTGCAGGTCGTTGAAGCCGTGATGCGAAACCTGCATCATGTCGCAATGCAGGGTTGCCTCGGTGTACGCTGCGGTCAGGTAATCCTCCCCGATGTGATAGACATCGCCAAGCACCAGCAGGTCGGTTCCGCCGAGCGTGATTTTTACAACCGTTGTGCTGTCGTTGAAGTCCTTGATCTGCGTGGCGCCCGCAGGGGACAGCGCGTCCTCGTGCGTGTAGAGCACCTGCATTTCCACATCGGCAAAACGCAGCTTCTGCCCCGTATGGAGCCGCACCTCGCGGCAAGCGGGATAGGTGCGCTTCAGCCATGTGCCGAAATCGGAAAGGATTTTCGTCTCGGCAAAATCGGATGTCATCAACCCCGTGGCGAGATTGGCGCAAACCGATTTCAGGTCATACTGATCCGCATACTGTTGCAGGAAATAAGCAAAACCGAGGTGGTCGCTGTGTCCGTGCGTGAGGAACCAACAGGAAACCGTAATTTTTTCGGTCTCGTTTGTCCCGGTGATCCTGTGCAGGAAGCGGTTGAGCGCGGCATGGGGGAAAGTCCCGTCTGCGGCTTCGGTCATCATCTGCACGCGGTCGCCGCCGTCGATTACGATCAGGCGGTTATCGGCGGTGCGGATGATATACAGCATTCCGCAGTTGATTTCATAGCCTTCCGCGCCCGAAGTCGGGTCGCTGTAGGGGCGCATATTCAGACCGTACTGGTAAAGTTCGGCGCTCTGTCCTGCGTTGGCTGTCGTGTAGGACACCTCGGAAACCGAAGCGCCGTTTTTCTCATAGACAACCGTAACACGGGACATTGCGGCGGTGAAATAGATGTAAACCCGTTCTTTTCCGCGCGTCAGCGTCGTGTAGAGGTTGCTTTCCGTCTCGGAGCTGCTTTCTTTCAGAAATCCGTACTGCACAAGTCGGTCGACATAGCGCAGGTATTCGGTTTTGTTGGTTGCAAGTACCAACTGGACCCGCGCGTCGGCTTTCTGCTTGTTTGCAAGTTCCGTCATCAGCGCGCCCGTGGTGTAGGTATCGGGCGAGAGCGTGATCCGCGCGCCCGTGTAGGCGGGAAGATCGGTCAGCTTCCAGCGGCTTGCGAAATAGTCGCGGAAAATCTCCTGCTTTCCGAAGTCGGCGGGAAGGGAGAAGCGGTCTGTCTGCTCGGTCGGCAGGCAGGAGACGAAGTATTCGATCGCGCGGTCAAGGTAATAGCCGTTGGAGGCGTTGATGACCAGCTTGTTTCCGCGCACGCCGACATAGTACCAAGCGTCGTTTTGCCCCGCATCGGGGACGGCGCCCGTGCTTTCGGGGCGGTTTGTGGTTCCGACAAGGATTTCCGTTCTGTCGGCGTTCACGGCGGTCTGCGCCGCCGTTTCATAGAGCGGGAACACCCCGAATGCGCGCCGCAAGCCAATGTTCAGTTCTTTTTTGATATCGTCGGCATTCCGGTCCGGAATGTCGGAGAGGACGATCGGGGTCAGCTTCTGATTCCCGAAGATCCGAAATGAGGTATCTGGTTCCGTCATAGTTGTTTCCGTTTCGCTCCGATCGGAGGCAGTTGTTTTTTCTTCGGTCTCGGTGCCTCCGGAACCGATTTTGCACGCGCAGAGCGCTGTTGCCGCCAGACAAAGGAGCAACAGCACTGCCACGCGTGCACCGAATCCGTTTCTTTTCCTCACTGCTCTTTCTTGGAGAAGTTCTCAACCAGCTTGGTGAGATTTGCCGCAATGACTTCGCTTGCACGCTTCAGCGAGGAACCAAGCTCAAGGTTTGTGTCTCTGCAAATGTCTTTGATCTCCACGCCGGAGTTGTTCAGAGAGTAAAGGTTTACCATAGACACATATCTGGAACGCGCAATCAGGTTGAAAATCCGAACCGAGGTCGAGTCGGGCTGATAGGTCACCTGGAAGCAGGTTTCGTAGTAAGCGGGATAGAGGTAATCGTAGGAGTAGCACATGAACATCTCATAGAGGTAGGAAGAAGTCTCGGAGTCCGTGACATTGGAGGGGATTCCCGCAAAGTTCAGACACCATGCGGAGGTGAAGGAGTTGTAGTCGTTCCCTTCCTTGAAGAGCGGGGGAGGGAGCATGGTCCAGTGCATTCCGTCGGCGATGACTTCCTTGATGTTGTTCAGACCGCCCCAGAAGAACGGAGCCGATTTTGCAAGGAATTCCTCAACGCCCGCGCCGGGAGATCGCGTGGAGAGCAGAACTTCACCGCCGTTCTTTTGGGTGATTTTCTCTCTGATGTACTCAAAGATCTTCTGGTTCGACTGGTTGGAGAGCACAACATTGTAGCGGTTGCTTGCGTCGTTCCAGACGATGTCCGTTCCGCCGAGGCCGTGGTAGACGCTGTGCATACTGTGATAGGAGAAGATGGTGCCGTACTGGTCGCTTTCATAGTGCCCGGTGTTGGTGCCGGCGTCAAGAGCGTAGCGGCTTCCCAGCTCCAGCATATAATCAACGGTCCAGGTCTTGTTCAGCGCCTTTTCGTAAAGGACTTCCGTGGAAACGGGGTTGTCGGGATCGGTGTTCACGCTGTTGATGATGTCGGTGTTGACATAAATGACCTCAATGCCGCTTGTTCCCGTTACGGAATAGAACCCGCTTGCGAAGTACTGATGGTTCATCAGGCGGACCTGACGGTTCACGCGCGATTCGTAGAAGTCCGCGTCGGGCTTGACATCCTTGCAGTTGTCCAGGTCAAGGAAGAAGCCTTCCGTAGCCAGCGTAGCGCTTGCAAAGCCGCCCGCAAGAATCATGTCATACGAGGCGGAGTCGCCGCTTTTCCAAAGCATATCAAGCGCTTTTTTGTCGGTGTTGGTGTTGCCGTCTACCGTG
>CAKSUH010000052.1 GCA_934500855.1 uncultured Eubacteriales bacterium | reverse complement strand
CGCGGCGGGTTTTTATCTCGTTGGACTTGTCCACGATGGTGATGAAGATGTCCTCAAGGCTCATGCCGAGCGCCTCCAGTCCGATCAGCGCCCAGCCGCGGTTTGCCAGTTCAAAGAACAGCTTCTTGCGGATGTCCACGCCGTAGTCGGATTCGATCATGTAAGTGTACGCGTCGCCGTCACGCTCCGCGAGCGCCTCGGCATAGGAAATTCCCGAAAGCCCGCGCAACATGGCAAGCACATCCTTCTGCGGACCGCAGATCTTCGCATTGAAACGGCGGGAACGGTCAACCGCGCTTGAGATGTTCTCGGTCTTTTCGTTTGCCACAATCTTGCCCTTGTTGATGATGATGATCCGATCGCAGACCGCCTGTACCTCCTGCAGAATGTGCGTGGAAAGAATGACGGTGTGCGCCTTGCCGAGTCCGCGGATCAGATTGCGGATTTCGATAATCTGCTTGGGGTCGAGACCGACGGTCGGCTCATCGAAAATGATGACCTTCGGATTTCCGATCAGCGCCTGCGCAATGCCGACCCGCTGACGGTAGCCTTTGGAAAGACTGCGGATGATCCGCTTGTAAACATCCTTGATTTTTACGGTATCGCAAATCTCGCCGATGTGCTGCTCGCGATCCAGCTTACAGCCCTTCAGCTCGTAATTGAAGTTCAGGTACTCCTCCACGGTCATGTCCAGATAGAGCGGCGGCTGTTCGGGCAGATATCCGATCAGCCGTTTTGCGCCGATGGGGTCGGACAGAATGTCGATTCCGCCAATGTAGGCTTTTCCGGATGTAGAGGACAGATAGCCCGTCAGGATATTCATGGTCGTACTCTTTCCCGCACCGTTCGGACCGAGAAAGCCGACGATTTCCCCCTCTCCAACCTCAAAACTGATGTCGTCAACGGCACAGTTGGAGCCGTAATTCTTTACAAGATGTTCGATTTTAATCATAAAAGCAGAGATTCCTTTCTCCCGCACCCGCTCTTGTCCGACAGGTACAGCTTTTGAATTTACACCCTAATATTCTACCACGCAAATATGAACCCATCATGAATATGACAAAAATACCTTTTGGCAAGAGTGATTTTTTCGTGAATTTTCAATATCCGTGCGGAACAACCTCCCAATTGAAACTTTTTCAGGTTTTGCTGTATAAAACCGCCGCAAACGGCAAAAATAAAACCAGCAAGACACGCGGATGTCCCGCGGGGTCCGCAATCACAGAAAGAGCAAAGGAGTTTTGATTATGTGGGAAAAATGGAAGCAATCCGGGTTGTGTAAAAAGCTGAAGCAGGTGCGCGTGAACCGTGCGGTATATCTCTCGTCCGTCGTGATCCTGTTGGCGCTGGCGGTGGTTCTTGCCATCACGGCGGCAATGAACCGCGCAAAGAAGAACACCAAGGTTCCGCCCGCAACAACCCCGCCCATCGAACAGCCGACCGAGCCGCAGAAACCGACCGGGACCAATCCGGAGCCGGCGCCCGAAACCGTGCCCGAGATGAAACTGCCCGTTTCGGGAAAACTCACGCAGAAGCACAGCGTGGATGTTCAGGTCTTTTCGCAGACCATGAACGATTTCCGCGTGCATCTCGGCATTGACATCACAACCGCAGAGGACGCGGAAGTATTCGCGGCAGCGGACGGGAAGGTCAGCAAAATCTGGGAGGACCCGATGATGGGAACCTGCGTGGCGCTGACTCACAGCGGAGAGTGCGTAACGGTTTATAAGAATCTTGCAAAGGAGCTTGCCGAAGGACTTGCCGAGGGAACGCAGGTCAGACAGGGACAGCTTCTGGGCAAGGTCGGCGACACGGCGATGGTGGAAATTGCCGAAGAACCGCACCTGCACATGGAAATGACCGTCAAGGGCTTACAGGTCAACCCGCTGGACTATTTCAGCGCGGCAGTCATTGCAAGTCTGTCCGAGGACGCTTCGCATGAAGCGGGCGCGGGAGAACAGAAATGACAAACCGGGGTCATCCGTTCGGATGACCCCGTCTTTCTGTTAAGGCAACACGGAAATTCCCTTTCTCATAAAGTTACCTCCTGTTTGAGCGCCTTTTTCCGCGAATCCGCATAGAATATAACAACCCAAAAAGAGAGGTATACCGAAATGAACCGTTTTTCAGAACTTTCCGCCGCCGAATGGAATCCCGTTTTTGACCGCATCGGAAAGGATTGGATGCTGATTTCCGTCTCGGACGGCACGCGGGAAAATGTGATGACCGCATCGTGGGGCGGCATCGGTGTTGTCTGGAACCGCCCCGTTGCGGTCTGCATGATCCGCCCCGAGCGGTTCACCTTCCCGCTCGCGGAATCGGCGTCCCGACTCGCGCTCTCCTTCCTTCCATCCGACCGCCGCAACGCGCTGACCTTTTGCGGCAGGGAAAGCGGGCGGGATCACCCCGACAAATTTGCGGCGGCGGGGCTGTCGGTCCTGCACGACGGCGAGGTGCCCTTCCCCGCCGAAGCCGAAACGGTTCTGCTCTGCCGCAGGCTTTACGCATCCGATCTGCGTGCGGATCGTTTCCTCGACCCCGATATTCTTCGCTCCTGTTACCGCACGGGCGGCTTGCATCGCGTTTATGTTTGCGAGATCGAAAAAGTCCTCAAAAAAGGTTGACAAACCCCGCGCGGCATGATATAATAAGATGTTATATTGTACTTTTCCGAAAAAGCGAGGTTTTGTTATGCATTGGTCAGAAGAGATCGCTCAAAAAATCATTGACCGCAATCCCGACAAGGAAGAATATGTCTGTGCGGCAGGAACCAGCCCGTCGGGTTCGGTTCACATCGGCAACTTCCGTGATGTTGCCACTCCCCTGTTCGTTGTCAAAGCGTTGCAGAAAAAAGGCAAAAAGGCGCGTCTGCTTCTCTCTTGGGACGACTATGACCGTTGCCGCAAAATTCCCGCCAATGTGCGCGAGGTGGTCGGCGACAGCTATGACAAGTATATCGGCTGCCCCTATGTGGACATCCCCGACCCTTGGGGCTGTCACAAGAGCTTTGCCGCGCATTTTGAAGAAGAATACCTGACTGCGCTGAAACGGTTCGGCATTGAGATCGACTGCCGCTATCAGGCTGACCTCTACCGCTCGGGCGCTTACACACAGGATATTCTGGAAGCCCTGCGGAAGCGCCGGGAGATTTTTGAGATTCTCGATTCCTTCAAGACCAAGGATCCAGACAAATCCCCCGAGGAACTGAAAGCCGAGCATGACGCGGAAAAGGAGAATTACTATCCCGTCAGCATCTTCTGCCCCGAATGCCACTCCGACTTTACCACCATCACCTCGCTTTCCGAGGACTGTACCACGGCGGAATACACCTGCCGTTGCGGGCACAGCGGGACCTTCCACTTCCTCACGGACTTCAACTGCAAGCTGGGCTGGAAGGTGGACTGGCCCATGCGTTGGAGATACGAAAAAGTCGACTTCGAGCCGGGCGGAAAGGATCACGCCGCGCCCACAGGCTCCTATTCCAACGCCAAGCTCATTTCCAAGCAGATTTTCGGCTATGAGCCGCCGATCTTCCAGGGCTACGAATTCATCGGCATCAAAGGCATGACGGGCAAAATGTCCTCGTCCTCGGGTCTGAACCTCACGCCCGACGCGCTTCTGAAGCTGTATCAGCCCGAGATCATTCTCTGGCTCTACTCCAAGACCGAGCCCACCAAGGCGTTTGACTTCTGCTTTGACGAGGGCATATTGCGGCAGTACTTTGAGTTTGACCGGATGCTGAACGAATGCCGCAACGGAACGGCAACCGAAGCCGCGCAGGCAATCATGTACAACTGCAAAATCGAGGGGCGCGAAGTCATCACGGTTCCGATGGGACTTCTGGTCCAGCTCGGATCGGTTGTGGACTTCAATGTTCCGATGTTGGAAACCGTCTTTGCGAAGATCGGGATGCCCTACACACGCGAGCAGTTTGCCGACCGTCTCGACCGTGCGAAATTCTGGCTGGAGGAATGCGCGCCGGAACAGGTCAACCGTCTGCGCGTGACAAGAAACTGGGCGGTCTGGAATACCCTCACCGACGCCGAAAAGCAGGCAATCCGAATGCTGTTTGAGCGGCTCCGCAACGGGACCTACACGCCCGACAGTCTGAACACACTGCTTTACGATATTCCGAAGGCGATCTACCCGCAACTGACGGACGCCAAGGAATTGCGCAACATTCAGAGCGCGTTCTTCAAAACGGTTTACCGTCTCCTGCTCGGCAAGGAACAGGGACCGCGGCTCTATCTCTTCCTTGCCGCCATCGATCCCTCCCGCTATCTCGGACAGCTGGACTTCTCCTATCCCGAGACCGAGGAAGAAAAGAACGCGGACAAGCCCGCAGAAGAGCCTGCCACGGAAGAAACGCCGAAGGCAGAAGAAGTGCGCGAAGCCGATCCCGTGGAGCCGGTCAAGCCGCAAGTGACAATCGATGATTTCGCGAAACTCGACTTCCGCGTGTGCAAGGTACTCAAGGCGGAGACGGTGCGGAAATCGAACGCCTGCCTGAAGCTGACGCTGTTTGACGGCATCGGCGAGCGGGTCATCATGTCCTCCATCAAAGCAGAGTACAAGCCGGAGGACCTGATCGGCAGAAAAATCATTGTGATTGCGAACCTGAAACCGAGCCGGATCTGCAATGTCAATTCGCAGGGAATGCTGCTTGCGGCAACCAACAACGCCTGCGGATGCAAGATTCTGTTTGTTGACGACGCGGTACCGGAAGGTACCCCGATTCACTGAGGGAGGCACGCATGGAACTGCAGGTCAAGCTGAAACTTTCGCGCGGCATGGACGCACCGACCTATGCGACCCCGGGATCAGCGGCGGTCGATCTGCGTGCGGCGCTTGATGAAGGAACCGAAATCACGCTTGCACCCGGAGCGCGTGCCCTGATTCCGACCGGACTTTCCGTCTCCCCCGAAAGCGCGGAATATGTAGCCGTTATTGCCGGCAGAAGCGGATTGGGTGTAAAGAACGGCGTCAGCCTCTCCAACGGGATCGGCGTAATCGATTCCGACTACCGCGGCGAAATTCAGGTGGGACTGATCAATCACGGAAGCGACCCCTTCACGGTCCGCCGCGGGGACCGCATTGCACAGATGTTCTTTCTTCCCGTAGCGCACGCATCCTTCCTTGTCACCGATACGCTTGACGAAACCGAGCGCGGCTCGGGCGGATTCGGGCATACGGGAATAAAGTAATCCCCCTTCCGGATTGGTAAAAAACAAACCGCATAATAAGGGAAGCCCCTTTTCACGGATTGGACCGTGTAAAGGGGCTTCCCTGTTTTATTGTTTTTCCTGCTTCGGCGGAAAAAGCGGCGGCGCCTTCCATTGCCGATAGTCGATATCGTAAAAGTCATCGTAGAAGCCGCTGTCAAGCTGTTTGGTTGACGGGTGCTTGCGCAGGGAACCGTGGTGCTGTTGCAGAATCGGATAGCAACGGTCATCCGCAACGATCAAATGTTCCAGAAGCGTTACACCGATGGAATCAAACGCGCCGACAAGCGTTTCGGTCACTTCAAGGTCCCGCGAGGACGGCAACGCCAGCCCCTGCGGATGGTTATGTGCCAGAACAACGGAGGATGCCTTTCGGAACAGCGCTTTCTGCGTCATCAGACGAAGCGGCGCCGAAGAGCTGTTGACCGCGCCCTCCGAAACAAGCACGCAATCGATCATGTTCAATCGGTTATTCAGAAGCATCATGTAAAGACATTCATGATCCAACCCGATAAAAACGCGCCGGAAGTATTCCGCCAGCTTTCTGAGGGAATCGTACACCTCCGACGGTGCGACCTCCTCCATGGCGTAACGCTTCATCAGTTCGGGGATCAGTCGGAGCAGAATCGCGGACTGCGGACCGATTCCGTCACACAGAAGCAATTCGTCAAACGACGCCTCGCAGATTCCCTTGAGGGAACCAAAGCGCTCCAGCAATCCGTGCGCCGTTCCGTTGGTGTCGTTCCGCGGGATCGAATAGTACAACAGCATTTCGAGAAGTTCATGCGTTGCAAAGTTATCGAATCCGTTTTGCAGGCATCGCTCGCGCATCCGTTCCCTGTGATGCTGATGCAAGAAAATCCCCCTCCTTCGTCGCAGCTTAATTATGATTCGCATTCTGCCCGGTCGGCGGCAGAATGCGGTCGAGCAGATCGTCCGCACGGCGCTTGATAACGGTTGCGTAATAGGTCACAACGATAACCTCCAGCGCACGGTTCAGCCGTTCCTCCGCGCCCGCAAACGGCTCCTCGTAACCTGCGGTAACCTCTTCAACGACCTTTACGACATCGGTCAGTGCCCCGCCCTCACCGCTCACCATCCGATCCAGCGCGCGGCAAATGTAATCGTACAGCACGGAATCGGAAACAATATCGTCCGACTTGTCCGCCACATCCCCGTTGACATACTGAATCAGATACGCAATCCGATCCAATCGCATACAGGACCTCAGCATATTGATGATGAGAATATGGGCAACCTGATCGATATCATAGCGCTTGAGATGACTGTTAGCGACCCAACCGCGCTTGGTCCAATTCTGAAGTGTGGACGAATCGATTCCCGAAATATCGCGGATCTGTGTCAGCATCACGCCGTCGGAAACCAAAAATACTTTTTGCAGGAAGGCAAGCCCAGTCAGTCCGTCTTTTTCGGACCGTTTGAGCTTGGTTCCCGGAATCAAATCATCATAAAATTGCAAATACATGAGAAATCCTCCTGACTTTCTGTTCGGTTGATAAACTCCTATTGTATTTTATCATACAATCAGCCGATTGTCAAGACCATTTCGACGATTTCATCATTTTCCGCATTCCAAAACCTCTCGAAGCGTTCCGGAAATGTGCTCCGCATCCAGTCCCGCCATTTTGAGACAGGATTGCCCCGCCTCGGACGGATAGTCAAGCGGCTTGTCGAGTGCCATAATGCGCAGCTCTCTCCCCTGCATTTCGGGCGCGTTGCGCATGGCGTCCGACAGCAACATTCCCATACCGCCCGCGCGGATCTCCTCCTCCAGAAAGAGAATCGGACAGCGCTTTTTCGGTAACCGCGCCAGAATCTGCGCCGCAACCGTTTCGTAGGGTTTGATCTGCTCCAACAGCAGGATTCCGACCTTCACGCCGTCAGCGGCAAGCAGGTCTGTTGCGGCAAGCGCCTCCTCAACGATTCTGCCGTGCGTCACGATGACTGCGTCAAGCGTTTCCCGCATCTCGGGACCGCCAACGGGATAGTTGTCGCGAACCGCTACATTCACGGGATCCGCATCGCCGTAAAACGCTCTGACGACCCTTGCCGACTCACAGCCGTTCGGATAGCGGATGGCACACGCAACATCCGCCCGAAACGCCTCATCCATCGCGTTGCGCAGAGCCGTTCGGGTAATCGGCGTGTAGATACGCAATTCGGGCACCTCGGAAAGGAACGCAACATCGAATACGCCGTAATGCGTGGGTCCGTCCGCATTGTTCAGCCCCGCGCGGTCTACCAGAAAAACCACGGGGAGATGCTGAAGCGCCACATCGTGCAGGATATTGTCATAGGACCTCTGCAGGAAAGTGGAATAGATCGCCACTGCGGGACGGTAACCGTTTGCGGCAAGTCCTGCGGCAAAGGTGACCGCGTGCTCCTCCGCAATCCCGACATCGAAAAAGCGTTGCGGATAAGCGGCGCGGAATCGGCTCAGCCCCGTCCCGTCGGTCATGGCGGCGGTAATGGCACAGATGCGGTCGTTTTTCGCCGCCATACAGCAAAGTTCCTCGCCCATTGCGTCGGAAAACTTCGTGCATTCGGGCTTTGGCGCGTCGGCAGGCGACATTCCGTGAAAACGGTCCGGCGTTGCCTCGGCGGGCGCATACCCCTTTCCCTTTCGGGTTTTGAGGTGAATCACACAGCTTTGATGCGTTCTTTTTGCATCCCGCAACAGCTTCTCCACTGCTGCCTCATTGTTTCCGTCCACAGGACCGAGATAGTAAAGCCCGAGACTTTCAAACAGGTTACTGCCGTACAGCGCCGACTTGATGCCGATTTTTGCACGGAGAAGCCTGTCATACAGCCACCCGCCGACCAGCGGAATATGGCTCACAAACCGCCCGATTGCGTTTTTGGTCCAGATATACCCGTTTGACGCGCGGATATGGGACAGATTCCGCGCAAATCTTCCGATGTTCTTTGAGATGGACATCTCGTTTTCGTTCAGAATAATGATCAGATTCAGCCGCTTGCGGCAGTTGTTCAGCGCCTCGTGAATCATGCCGCCCGTATAGGCGCCGTCTCCGACCACGCAGACCGTATATGCCTGCGATCCCGCCATGCGGTCCGCCTCGGCAAAACCGAGCGCCGCCGAAATCGAGGTGGAGCTGTGCCCCGTTCCGAAGCAGTCGTGCTCGCTCTCACAGCGTTTCGGAAAGCCGCTCAGTCCCCCGCTCTGCCGCAGTGTGGGAAAGCGTTCCTTCCGCCCTGTCAGCAGTTTATGAATGTAGCTTTGATGCCCCACAT
>CAKSUH010000051.1 GCA_934500855.1 uncultured Eubacteriales bacterium | reverse complement strand
TAAACGGAAAGTCCGCTTCGGTGCCGCATTTCATAGTAATGCTCCCGCAGAAGCGCCGACTTATATTCCTTCATCTTCATTGCCATCGTCGGCAGCCTCCTCTCCCGCAAGCGTTCCCTCCAGAAAATAGGTGACCTCCACCGTGACCTTGCGCGCCACGGCAAGCAGGTCCTCCCGCGTGACGGCGCCGATGCGGGCGATGCTTTCGTCAATCGGAAGCTGTGCCGCCCGCCCCATCAGCAGTCTGCCGAGCAGATAGCTTTCGGTTCCGCCCGCAGAATCCTCCAACTGGCGATAGGCGTTGACGAGCGACTTTTTTGCCGCGTTCAATTCCGCTTCGGTGAAGTCGCCCGCGCGCAACAGATCCAACTGGCGCAGGATCTCTTCCTCTGCGGCGGCGCGGTTCTCCTTCTTCAGCCCGCAGGAAATCAGGAGGCTTCCGAGCATCCCGTTGTAGGAGGACGAGCAGGAATAGCACAGGCTCTTCTTTTCACGCACATAGACGAACAGGCGGGAGACGGGCGAAATGCCGAGCAGCTCGTTGTAGACCGCGCAGGCGAAGAAATCGGGATCGCCGAGCAGGATGCCCGAACGCAGACCGAGCACCAGCTGGCTTTGCGAAACCGCCAGCGTTTCGGTGACCCGCACAGGTTCGGTGCGCGCCGCCATGCGGTGTCCTGCCACGGGAAGCGCGGCGGGAGCGGTCATAAGACCTTCAAACCGGGCGGCGAGTGCGCGTGCCTGAAGCTGCGGATCGGTTGATCCGACCGAGAACGCAAGGGGATGGAAATCGGCAAGAAAACGGTCGTAGTAGGCGGACAGCTCCTCGCGCGTGACAGCGGAGGTGCCCTCTTCGCTGCCCCAGAGCGGAATGCCGCACGGCTCGGATTCGTAAAGGATCGCGCGGCAACGGTCCGCCGCATAGGCGCGCGGATTGTTCTTCTGCGCGCGGATGGCGTCGCATTGCAGACCCTTTTCGCTTTCGGTGTAAGCCGCCGAAAGCAGACCGTCCGCATCCCGCACGGGAGCGAACAGAATTTCCCGCATCAGGTCGAGAATCCCACCCATGAGGTCGCCGCTGTCCTGCGGGAGGTAGGAGGGGTCCAACAGATTTGCCGTAAAGCCGACAACCAGCAGATTGCCCCGGTAGGAGGCGCGCACGGAAAAGCCTGCGCCCCAGAGCCAGTCCAGACGGCGGCTGATGTCGGAAAGCGTGGGATACTGCCGTGTGCCGCGCCGCAGAACCGAAAGCAGGAGCGGTGCAAGGACGGCGTTTTCACGCGTGACGGGCATGGTGGAGAGGACGGAAAGCAAGCCTGTTTTGAAACGGTCGGTTTCCACCGTATACAGGGTTGCCGCGCGTCCTGCGGGTATTACATTCGGTATCATAATTTCTCCGTTTCGGATTTTGACTGTACATCTTATATCATACACCATTTTCCCTTTTTTTGCAACCCTTTTTTGAAAAAAGAAGCGGAAAGCGTGCGCGGGTAGTTGACAGACGGAGCTTTTTGGGGTATAATATAGGCAGACAGCGGGAAGTGCGGCTGTCAAGTTCAGAAAGGAGACCATACACATGACGGTTACAAAACAATCCGTGATCGGGGACATCCTCGATTACGAGCCGGAAACGGCGCAGTTCTTTTTTGCCATCGGAATGCACTGCCTCGGATGCCCCGCCTCGAGAGGGGAATCGGTTGAGGACGCGTGTGCGGTTCACGGAACCGACGCGGACGCACTGATTCAGCAGATCAACGACTTCCTTGCCGCGAAAGCGAAATAAGACAAACTCTCCGGCGGGACACAAAATGCCCCGCCGGAGCATTCCTTGTTGCAAAAATCAATAAGAAGAACAATTCTTATTATCGAATATACAACAGTAAACGGAGGAATTTTCGGTGTCGGCTATCAAAACACCGGACAGTCGCCTGCTTTCGGCGATTCCGTACCTGCGGGAGGGCGGCGTGGTTGCGGATATCGGAACCGACCACGCCTATCTGCCGATCGAACTCTGCCGCAGGGAAATCTGCCGCCGCGCGGTTGCCTGCGACATCAACGAAGGTCCTATCAACGCCGCGCGCGCCAACATCCGCGCGGCAGGGCTGTCCGACCGCATTGATACCCTTTGTACCGACGGTCTGCACGGCGTGGAACCCTACGCCCCCGACGATATTCTGATTTTTGGGATGGGCGGGGAACTGATCGTCCGGATTCTGTGCGAAGCGCCATGGGTGCGGGACGGACAGATCGGACTGATTCTTCAGCCCATGAGCCGTGCAGAGGTCCTGCGGCGATATCTGTGGGAAAACGGCTTCACCGTTCTCGGGGAAACGCTCTCGCGAGCCGACCGTCTGTACCAAACGGTTTACGCCCGCTACACGGGAGAGGCGGAGACTTTTGATGAAACGGAACTGCTTGTCGGGCGGGACGAATTCCTGCTCGCTTCGCCGCTTGCGGGGGATTATCTGCGGCAAAAAATCGCGGTGCTGGAGCATATTGCGGCGGGAAAACGCACGGGCGGCGCGGATACCGCCTATGAGGACGGGCTGATTGCAAGCCTGCGGAATAGGTTAGATAAATTCCAATTACAACCTGCGGAGGAAACCATATGACGGTTGGAGAACTGTATGCCGAACTGGAAACACGCATTCCGCGCGCGCTGTCCTGCGATTGGGACAACGACGGGCTGATGTGCTGTCCCGACACCGATGCGGAGGTGCGGCGGATTCTGGTCGCGCTGGATGTGACGGGGGACACCGTGCGGCGCGCGATCGACGGCGGGTATGACCTGATCGTCTCGCATCACCCCATGATCTTCCGCCCCCTGCGGGCGTTGGAACCGGGAAACTATGTGGCGAAACGGGCGATTGATCTGGCGCGCGCGGGCGTGTCGGTCATGAGTTTTCACACGCGGCTTGACGCCGTGGAGGGCGGGGTCAACGATACCCTTGCAAGTCTGCTCGGACTGCGCGATGTGACCCCGTTCGGGGACGGTATCGGGCGGGTCGGAACCCTCGATAACGCACATACGCTGTGCGAATTCGCGGAAAAAGTGAAGTCCGCAACGGGCGCGCCCGCCGTGCTTTGCGCCGACGCGGGACGGGATGTCAGACGGGTCGCGCTTCTCGGCGGAAACGGCTCGGACGATGTACCCGAGGCGATTGCGGCAGGGGCGGATACCTACCTGACCGGAGAGCTTGCCTACCATTGGCTGGCGGATGCGCGCGAGGCGGGCATCAACCTGTTGGCGGCGGGGCATTTCCACACCGAAAACCCGGTGTGCGCAACGCTGCGGAGACTTCTGGCGGAGATTGTCCCGACCGTATCGGTCGATCTGTTCGACAGCAACCGCGCAACGGTGCTGTAAAAACCGCAAAAAGAGGAGGACTGTAACCATGACTTATGTCATGTCCGATATTCACGGAGCATATGACAGATTCCTGTCGCTCCTGTCGCAAATCAACCTCGGCGAGGATGATATTCTTTATATCGCGGGGGACCTTGTGGACTACGGCGAGCAGGGGATGGAGCTGGTCGCGGATCTGAGCGTGCGGCTGAATGTTTACCCTGTCGCGGGAGACCATGACTACACCGCCGCGCGGATGCTCCACAGCTTCGATAAGCTGGTCCGTGCGGCTGAAGCGGGCGAAAATCCCGCCCCCGATCCGGACTATGCCGAAGAGATGTCCGCATGGGTCCGGGACGGCGGACAGCCCACGCTGGACGGTTTCCGCGCGTTGGATAACGATGAGCGCGAGGGCGTGTTGGATTATCTCGGCGATTTGCCGCTGTTTGAGGAGTTTACGGTGAACGGAACCGATTATCTGATGGTTCATGCGGGCATCGCGGGCTACCGAAAAGGGACCGACCCCGATGACTACAGCCCCGAGGACTTCTTCTCGGAGGTGCCGGACGCGGAGTATCCGTTGGTGGAGGGAAAGACGCTGATTGTCGGTCATGTCCGCACGGAAAGCGGAAAGATCGAGCGCGGCGTGGGCAGTATCTTCCTTGACTGCGGCGCGGAGACGGGCGGAAAGCTCGGCTGCCTGCGGCTGGAGGACGGAAAGGAATTCTACGCCTGATGCGCAAGAACGAAACGGTGCGCGTGACGGTGGAGGACATCAACAACCTCGGCTACGGCGTGGGGCATCGGGACGGGCTGACCGTTTTCGTGCGCGGCGGCGTGACGGGGGAAACGGTCACGGCAAAGGTCATCAAGGTGACCAAAAGTTATCTGGTCGCGCTCGCGCAGGAAATTCCGGAGCCGTCCGCGAACCGCTGCGCGCCCGATTGCAGCTCCTATCCCGCCTGCGGGGGGTGTGTTTATCGGCATATCACCTATGCGCACGAGTTGGAACTGAAGCGGGCGTATGGCGCAAATGCGTTCCGTAAAGCGGGGGTGAATGCGGAGGTGGCGGAAGTCCGCACAACCGGAAAAACCGAGGGCTACCGCAACAAGGCGCAGTACCCGATTATGAAAAATTCCAAGACCGGCGCGCTTGAAATCGGGTTTTACGCGGGGTCCTCGCATCGGTTGGTTCCCGCCGAAAACTGCCTCCTGCAACCCGCCGTTTTCGGGCGTATTTCGCATGACGCAGTGCGTTTTCTCACGGAACACGGCATTCCCGCTTATGACGAAGAGACGCACAGCGGGCTGGTGCGACACCTCTATCTGCGGCGCGGCGAGGAGACGGGCGAGGTGCTGCTCTGTCTGGTTCTGAACGGGAGCGGCTTTTCCGACGAGGCGGCATTTGCGGCGGAAATGACCGCGCGCTACCCCGAAATAGTCGGGGTCCTGGTCAACGAAAACAGCGCGCGGACGAATGTGGTTCTGGGCGAGCGCTACCGTCTGCTTGCGGGAAAGGATTACCTGACCGACCGCCTTTGCGGGCTGACCTACCGCATCTCGCCCGAGTCCTTCTATCAGGTCAATCACGACGCGTGCGAACTGCTCTACGGTCTGGCAAAGGAGCGCGCGGAGCTGACGGGGCGCGAGCGCCTGATCGACCTCTATTGCGGCATCGGTACCATCGGGCTGACGATGGCGGATCGCGCCGCCGAGGTGCTGGGACTTGAGATTGTGCCGCAGGCAGTGGAATGCGCAAGGGAGAACGCTCTGCGCAACGGGATTGCCAACGCGCGGTTTGTCTGCGGAGACGCGGGAGATCCCGGGACGATGCTCGAAAAAGCCGCGCGGCTTTCGGGCGGGGATCTGTCGGACGCGGTGGTCGTGCTCGACCCGCCGCGCAAGGGAACCACACGGGAACTGATTGCCGCATTGGATGCGTACCGCGTTCCGCGCGTGGTCTACATCTCCTGCAACCCCGATACGCTGGCAAGGGACTGCGCGGTCTTTGCCGCTCACGGCTACCGCTTGGGGACCGTCACCCCCGTGGATCTGTTCCCGAGAACGGGTCATGTCGAATCGGTATGCGCATTGTCCAAGCGGTTTGAACCGGGTGAATCCGAAAATCAAAAAGCGAAAGGACACGGATAAACGGACGGAGGAAACATTGCGGTATGATGTGGCTTATATTGGCATTGCTGTCCGCTGCATTTGCGGCGCTGACATCGATTTTGGCAAAGATCGGGATCGGAGGGGTAAACGCAACCCTTGCAACCGCCATCCGAACGGTTGTGGTTCTTGTTATGGCGTGGGGGATGGTCTTTATCACCAACGCGCAGAGCGGCATGATGGAAATCGGCAGAAAGAGTTGGTTGTTCCTTATCCTTTCCGGACTGGCAACAGGCGCTTCGTGGCTGTGCTATTACTATGCCCTGCAGATCGGCGATGTCTCCAAGGTTGTCCCGATCGATAAACTGAGCGTGGTCATTACTCTGGTGCTGGCTTTCGTTTTTCTGCACGAGAAATTTACGGTAAACTCCGTAATCGGCTGTGTTCTGATCGGCGTCGGCACGCTGCTGATGGTTCTGTAACCTTCGGCTTGACCGAACAGGAACGAACATGAAAAAGAGAAGCACCGTCCGACGGACGGTGCTTCTCTTTTGGCAGGGGCAGGAGGATTCGAACCCGCGACCCACGGTTTTGGAGACCGGTACTCTACCAGCTGAGCTATACCCCTGTTTGTGCCGCCTTTTGGCGACATAGGATATTATAGCACATTTCTTTTCGGATTGCAAGCCCTTTTTGAAAAAATCTTGCCGCCATTTTCAAAAAATCGCAAATTACCGAGGTTGACCGTTCCGTTGCTGTCTGAAACGGTATGGCGTGATGCCTCGCGCTTCCCGAAATTTGGCGATGAAGTACGCCGAGGTGGAAAAGCCGACCTGCAGGGCGATATCCGTTACCGACAGGTCCGTGGTCAGCAGCAGTTTTTCCGCCTCCCGCAGGCGCACATCGCGTACATAGTCCGGGAAAGTGCTTTTTACGGTCCGCGCGAAGAGCCTTGACACCGCCACGGTGCTGATGCCGCACGCCTGCGCCACATCCCGCTCCGAAAGATAAGCGTAGTGCGCTCCGATATAGGCGAGCGCGGTCTGCATCAGCCGACGGTCGGACGGCGCCACGCTGTCGCAAAGCCCGGGGTTGGCTTCCCGCCATTTCCGAAGCAGGAACAGGATGACTCTTGTCACATCCGCGCGCAGGCTCAGTTCGTATCCGAATGCTTTTTTCTCCCATTCCGCCATCATTTGCCGCAGGATGGCGGGGATTTCGGTTCCCTTCAGTTCGGCGGGGGAAAAGACCGACTGTCGGTCTGCGGCGTGTTCCATCAGCGTCAGCGCATAGCCGAATTCCGCGCCCGTCTGCTCTGCCGAGATCAGCATTTCAGGCAGAAATTTGACCACGATATACTCGCACGGAACCCCCATGCCCCATACATCGTGCGCGTCTCCCGCCTGGATAACCGTCAGCCCACCCGTCTCCAGCACCGAAACATTGTTTCCGATCAGTACCTGCGCCGCTCCGGAAAGCGCGAACAGAAGTTCCGTATAATCGTGGTAATGCAGATTCCCTCCGCCCTTCGGACTGCCGGAAAGCCGTTGCCGCAGACATTCGATCGGCAGAATTTCGCCGTCCCGCCGGACTCGTCCTTCATCGTATGCCATAGCGCTCCTCTGAAAAAAATTGATATTTCAAGATAAAAATATTATAGCATATTTTTATGAATTGTGCTATACTTTTCTTGAAAATAATCCGGAAAACGGAAAAAATAAGGATAAGGAGAGCAAAAAAATGATACGGGTTTTGGTCTGGAACGAATTTCAGCACGAAAAGAGCAGTGAAACGGTCAGGAACATTTATCCGAACGGCATTCATAACGCGATTGCCGATTTTCTGCGCTGTGACGATATTGCGGTGGAGACAGCGACGCTGGATGACGAAAACTGCGGCATTACCAAGGAACGCCTGCAAAATACCGATGTCCTGATCTGGTGGGGTCATATGGCGCACGACAAGGTGCCGGACGAGGTGGTCAAGCTGGTTCGTGACGAAGTGCTTGCGGGCATGGGGATGATTTTCCTGCATTCCGCGCATCACTCCAAGCCGTTCCGCGCCCTGCTGGGGACATCCTGCAATCTGACATGGCGGGAATCGGGCGATTTTGAGCGCCTGTGGGTCATTGAGCCTGCACATCCCATCACACGCGGCATTGACCGCACCTTTACGCTCGAGCATGAAGAGACTTACGGCGAGCCGTTTGTCATTCCCACGCCCGACAAGCTGTTGCTCATCGGTACCTACTCGGGCGGCGAGGTGTTCCGCTCCGGTTGTCTGTGGGAGCGCGGCAACGGAAAAATTTTCTATCTCCAGCCGGGGCATGAGTCCTTCCCGACCTTCTATGTGCCGGAGATTCAGACGATCATCCGCAACGCGGTGCGTTTTGTTGCGCCGACCTATCGTGCGTACATTACCTGTCCCCATGTCCGCAATATCACGGACCCCGAGCCTTATGTCAAGGGCTGACTGAAAAAAGGAGAGAATGAACATGGCAAAACTGATTAAGATCGGTATTATCGGATGCGGCGGCATTGCGAACGGCAAGCATATGCCCGCGCTTGCAAAGGTTGCGGATACGGAGATGGTAGCGTTCTGCGATATCATTCCCGAGCGCGCGGAGAAGGCGGCGAAGGAGTTCGGCACGCCCGACGCGAAGGTTTACACCGATTACAAGGAACTGCTCAAGGACCCTGCGATTGAAGTGGTCCATGTCTGCACGCCGAACCGCTCGCACAGCTTCATTACGGTGGACGCATTGGAAGCCGGCAAGCATGTCATGTGCGAGAAGCCGATGGCAATCAATTCCGCCGAGGCGCAGAAGATGATTGACGCGGCGAAACGGACGGGCAAGAAGCTGTCCATCGGTTATCAGAACCGTTTCCGCGACGATTCGCTTTTCCTGAAGAAGGAAGCCGAGGACGGAACCTTTGGCGAGGTCTACTACGCGAAAGCGACCGCAATCCGCCGTCGCGCGGTCCCGACATGGGGCGTATTCCTGAACGAATACGAGCAGGGCGGCGGTCCGCTCATCGACATCGGCACCCACGCGCTCGACCTGACTCTGTGGACGATGAACAACTACAAGCCGAAGTAC
>CAKSUH010000050.1 GCA_934500855.1 uncultured Eubacteriales bacterium | reverse complement strand
GTTCAAAACCGACTTCCCCGCAGGCGTAAAGTATTATCAGATTGAGGAAATGGAGACCGCCATCGCGGGCGCGGACATGATTATCGGCGGCGTGTCCAGTTTCGGTGTGGACTGGTTCGGCGATTTCGTCCTGCCCAAGGTGCCGGATACCATCCCCGTCCTGAGCGTGACGAAGGGGCTGATGGATACCGAGGAGGGCAAGCTGCTCTGCTATCCCGAGGTCTGGCAGAAGAAGCTGGATGCCATCGGAAGCCATGTGGAACTGAACGCCATCGGCGGTCCCTGCACCAGCTACGAGCTGGTTGCGCATGACCAGACCGAGGTTGCCTTCTGCGGCAAGAACATGAAAACGCTCGAAAAGCTGAAGAAGATTATGGCAACCGACTATTACCACATCAGCCTTTCCACCGATGTGGTCGGAATCGAGTCGGCAGTCGCGCTGAAAAACGGCTACGCGCTCGGCATCGCGCTGACCATCGGTCTGAACCAGAAGGCGTTCGGTCTTGACAGCGAACTGCACTTCAACTCGCAGGCGGCGGTGTTCGGTCAGGCAACCAAGGAAATGGCAAAGCTGCTGACCTATCAGGGCGCGGGCACGCTGGAGAACCTTTGCGTCGGCGCGGGCGACCTGTATGTTACGGTCTACGGCGGTCGGACCCGTCTGGTCGGTATTCTGCTCGGTCGGGGACTGAACATTGATGAAGCAAAAGCCGAGCTGAACGGCGTTACGCTGGAATCGCTTGTTGTTGCGGTTCGCGTGGCAAGAGCCGTGCGCGTTGCGGCAAAGAAGGGAACGCTCGACCTTGCGGACTTCCCGCTCCTGATGTGCGTTGACTCCATCATCACCGACAAACAGCCCGTCAACATCCCGTGGGAGAAATTCACCTTTACCCGCGGGTAAGTCTCAGGAAATGCGGAGGACGCGTTGGGGAAACTTTTTGAGAGAAAGTTAACGCTTCGCTACTGACGGTTGCAAGCAACCGTCATCCCTCCCCTTCAAAAACTTCCCCAACGAAATAAACAGTGCGAACACGGTGCCGCTGAATTTGAGAGGTTGCAAAACTTCTCAAAATTCGGGGCACCGTGTTCGCACTTATTGTAATAATCCGGGAACCTTTTATCCGACAGCTTTCCGAACGGGGTTCGCGGGCAAAACTCTGCGGTCCGGTTCCTTACTTCTTCCCCATCGCGTCGCGGATCTCGCGAAGAAGCGCTGCCTGCTCACGCACATTGGCGTAGAACTCCGCCTCGATAGCCGCCTTCGCATCCTCTGCCGCCTTCGCTTCCGCCGCCTTTGCGTCCTCTTCGGCTTTCTTCTTTGCCGCCTCTGCCTCGGCTTCGGCAATCTTCTTTGCATTCAGCTTCCGCTCAGCATTGCGGATAATGCGGAGCGCAAGGAAAATGCAGAACGCAATAATCAGGAAATCCAGAATCGCCTGCAGGAATAAGCCGTACTGCACCGAAATTTTCGGGATCTCCGCGCCTGCGGCGTTGGTTGAAGCCTCGCGGATGACCCATTCCCATTCGTTGATGCTCACACCGCTCGTTGCGTAGGTAATCAGCGGCGTGATGATGTACTTCACCAACCCCGTTACAATCGCGTTGAACGCGGTTGCCATCACCACCGCAACGGCAAGGTCCAGCACATTGCCCTTTGTGATAAACTTTTTGAAATCCGCAAAAAAGCCGTCGCCCTTCTGCTTCATTTTTTTAAGTCCCTTTTCCATTTTATTTCTCATTTTTCCGGCCTCCTGTTTTTGTCGACTTTATTGTATCGCATTTTTCGCGTTTTGTCAAGCTTTTTTCTCAAAAACATCCGCACATCGCTTTGGCAATGTGCGGATGTTTTTTATAGCAAAAACGCGAACAGGACTGCGCCGAGGATTACAAGCGCCGCAATGCCGATGATCGGCAGGCAACAGCCGCATCCCCATGGGAAGCATCCGCCATAGTACGGTCTGCGGGGCGGTCTGCCCCCAAACGGCGGTCTGCCATAGGGCGGTCTTGGCTTCCATCCCATCCACGGACCGCCAAAATTCCCGTCCGGTCCGCCCGGTCCACGACCGAAGGGTCCATCCGATCCGCTGCCTCTTGGTCCGCCACCCGGTCCCGGCATATCTGTATCCTCCTTCTCGGGGTCCTCCCCGTTATCTTCTTGTAATATGATTATATCACACAATCACTTGATTGTCAATAGGCTTTCCGAAAATTTTTTATTTTTTTCGCCACGGGAAGGCTTGACGGAATTTTTCTTCCTTATTTTTCCCCCCGAAAAGGTCTTTTTTTCACCCCGGCACGGGGTGGCACGGTGTGGCAGGGTATGGCACGGAAAAATGCTGTAGAATATGGGCACACGGAAGAAAGTGAGGTGATGTAGATTGTATGACCTGTAAAAAGCGGACCGTGCTGACGGATGCGGTTCGGAAAAAGAAAATCGGAAAACTGTTGGAGGACTATCTCGCGGAGTGCCGTCCGCCGCCCGACGCGGGACCGAAACATCCCGGCGGTTCCTTCCCGAATCTTGCGGGCTTTTGCAGTTATCTCGGTTGCGGGACCGACGAGTTTGAGGCTTTGCGCCTTTCCGATCCCGCAACGGCGGATTATCTTTCCGCCGTACTTGAGGACGAAGCGCTGAACCGCTCCTCCATGCTCTCCCCCACCGTGGTATCGGCTTATCTCAAGCATCGGCTGGGGTACGGGGAGAAATCGGAGGCGGCGGGCAGTGCCGAAGCGGGTGAGATGCGTCTGATTTTCGATCATGACATTTCCGAGGACGGCGCATGAAACGGCAGGCTCCGACATCGGTCCTCCATATCAGGGGGAAGCCGAACGCCAAGCAAAAGCTCTTCTTTGCTTCCCGTGCCCGTTACACCGCTTACGGCGGCGCGCGGGGCGGCGGCAAATCCTGGGCTTTGCGGCGCAAACTGGTGGCGCTCTGTCTGCGCTATCCGACCATCCGCTGCCTTCTGGTCCGACGCTCCTACGCCGAACTGAAGGCAAACCATGTCGCCCCTCTCCTGCGGGAATACGCGGGACTGATACAATACCGGGAATCCGACAAGTGTCTGGACTTTCCGAACGGAAGCAGTATCTCACTCGGCTACTGCGCCTCCAATCGGGATGTCCTGCGCTATCAGGGTCAGGAATATGACATTATCGCCATTGACGAGGCAACGCAGCTGAACGAATATCAGTTTTCCATCTTTAAGGCCTGTCTGCGTGGCGTGGGGAATGTTCCGAGACGGATGTATCTGACCTGCAATCCCGGAGGTGTGGGACACGCGTGGGTCAAGCGGCTGTTCATCGACCGCTCGTTCCGCCCCGACGAGAACCCGTCCGATTATCGCTTTATCCCCGCTCAGGTTTATGACAACCCCGTTCTGACTGCGGCGGATCCGGACTATGTGCGTCAGCTGGAATCCCTGCCGGGGAAACTGCGCGACGCGTGGTTGCTCGGGCGTTGGGATGTGTTTGAGGGGCAGTTCCTTCCCGAATTCCGCCCCGAGGTCCATGTGACAGAGCCGGGTGAAATCCCCGGGGAGTTGCGGTACTTTGCGGCTCTGGACTACGGCTTCGATATGCTGGCGGCGCTCCTTCTGGGCGCTGATCGGCAGGGGCGGGTCTGGGTCGTGCGGGAATATTGCCGTTCCGGCTTGGTACTTGGGGCGGCGGCAGAGGAGGTCGCACAGCTTTGCCGAGGTTATCGGGTTGAATATCTGGTTGCGTCACCCGACCTCTGGAACCGCCGACAGGACACCGGACGGAGCGGCTTTGAGATCATGCAGGCGGTCCCGGGGATTCCCCCGATGCAACCTGCCGACAACCGACGGATTCCCGGATGGCGGGTTCTGCGCGAGTATTTGCAGGTCACACCCGACGGACCGCGACTGCGCATTTCGCGCGACTGCCGCACCCTTTGCGATTCGCTCCCCGCACTCCTTTGCGACGCGTCCCGTCCCGAGGATGCGTCGGACGAGCCGCACGCGGTTACGCACGCTCCCGAGGCACTCCGTTACGCTCTGATGAGCCGCTTTGCCGCATACAGCGACCGGGATCAGCCCGACCGCAATTTCCGGTTTCCCTCCCGCAAACCGCACAATCCACTTTACTGACGGGATCCCACAGGGGCGCTCGGATCCCGCTTCCGCCGCTTCGGTTTCCGTGTGCCGAAGCAGGCAAATCATTCTCAGAAAGGAGCAAACTTATGTCAGTTCATGACACCCGCCGCGCAACGGCAAGCAAGCGCATAACCTCGTTCGGCGGCATCAGCAGCATTGCGCGCATTTCGGACAGCGGCGCATCCGACATGACGAATTTTCGGATTCTTTCGGACGGTTCCCTGGAAAAGCGATGCGGCTTTGAAACCGTCATTCACGGAAAAGGCTCGATCCGCGGCTACTGGGAAGGCAGCTTTTCGGGCGTCGGCTACATCTTCTATGTTGCCGGAAACACGCTCTACCGCCGCTCCCAAAACGATTCCGAACCGGTTGCGCTCACGGTGCTGACCACTTCCGACAACCGCGTCTCGTTCTTTCTTTTCCGCGACAGCCTCTATCTGCTTGACGGCTACACCATACTGGTGTTCAAGCCCAACAGCGGGACCTTTTCGGTGGCGCAGGGGTATATCCCGCTTTACGGGAAGAACTGGAACCCCAAGACCCTCGGCGAAATCAACGAACCGCGCAACCTGCTGAACACACGCCTGCGGATTCACTATCTCAACACATCCGCTTCCAAGACCTTTCAGCTCCCCTTTACCGCCCAACGGGTGGATTCGGTGCGGGTCAACGGAACCAATATCACATCCTACACCTTTCAGGCGGGCACCTCGACGGTTACGATTCCCGAATCCTATGCTACGGGCGGCGATGTGGTGATTGCGTTTGAAATGGACAGTCTGTTCAGTATGCGTTCCTCGGTCCTGCAGTCGTACTGCGCGACGGTTTACCGTGACGGTTATCACGAAACGCTTCTGACCTACGGTGCTCCGTCCGGCTACCGCGTCTGGCGCTCGTCCGAAGTCAGCGAGGAAATGCTCGCGGGAGCCCGCGTTATCTACCCCACCTGCGACAGTCTCTATGTACGGGACGGAACCGCCTTCTCTTTGGGAAGCGCGGCACACCCGCTGACCGCCGCAATTCAGCACCTCGACCGAATGCTGGTATTCAATGAGAGCGGACTGTGGGTCCTGCGGCACCCGCACGCCTCCGCCGACAGCATGGAAATCGTGCTGTATCAGGACGGCATCGGCTGTGTGGCGAAAGGGGGCGCGGTGCTTTGCCGCGGAATTCCCTATCTCATTTCGGGCAGCGGAATCGGTAAGCTCGGGCTGTTCAGCGCCTCCTCCGACATTACCACGCTGACCGTGATTTCCTCGGACATTGCGGACCGGCTTCCCGTTTCGGTTCTGGAGCACTGCGTTCTGCATTGGTATGACCGCGACAACCGGCTCTGGCTGCGCGACACGACCGATACGGACGGTACCGTCCTTCTTTGCGAACCGGACGGAAAACGCTGGATCCGTTACTCCGGAATTGCCGCAAATGCGCTGATCGATTACGGCGGGGGTCCCGGGTTTACGACCGCGACCGGGAAAATTGCGCGGTTTGACGAATCGCTTTATACAGATGACGGCGAGAACATTGAGGCGGACTATCTGAGCCGCTATCTGGACTTTTCTCAGCCCGAATTCTGCAAGCGGTCCGGCTATATCGCAATCTGCGCCGATTCCGGCGGCACCTCAATCAGGCTGACGGTGGAAAGCGAACGCAGGTCCTGCCGATTGCGCTTTGACGGAACGGATACGGCATCGCCCGAGTTTTTCGGGGTGCGCTTCGGAATCGGGCGCTTCCGCTTCCTGCGCTACCGTCTCGCCGTCGGCGGAACCGCGCGCGTCCGCATTTATTCACTGTCCGCTACCGTTACCATCTGAAAGGAGTACCATTTTCATGAAACAGGATTCCACCACCGCCGCGTGGCAACTTTACGAGGCGGGCAAGGAATACAAACGGCGTATCGGACTTTACGAAACGGTACGCCGAAACGAAAAATTTTACCGCGGCGACCAGTGGTCGGGAACCGATGACGGTCTGCCGCACCCGGTGTTCAACATCGTCCGCCGCATCGTTGACTACCTCATCGGCGCGATTGCCCCGAAGGAACTGACGGTCCACTACACCGATGACCGCCTCCCCTTCCTAGACAACTCGGCTCTGCGCGACAGCGTAAACGCGGGGCTGGAACTGCTCAACAAAAATGCCTCGTATCGCTTCACGCACGGGCGGATTGACGAGCTTTCGGGCAGAGCGCTTCTTGACGCGGCTTTGACGGGGGACGGAATCTTCTACTGCTGGTGGGATAACTCCTGCCGTTGCGGTCAGCCGTTCTGCGGGGACATCCGCACCGACCTTGTACGCAACACCGGCTTCTTCCCTGCCGACCCGACGCTGGACGATGTGCAGAGTCAGGATTGGATCATCCTCTCCGGGCGCGCAACGGTTGCTTCGCTTCGGCGTGAGGCAGAGGAAGCCGGCATGAGTCACGGGGAAGCGATGAAGATCCTGCCGGACGATGAGCCGGAGGACGGCGTATCGACAGTCCGCGAATCCGACGGGAAAGCCACCTATCTGCTTTGCTTCCGCAGGGAAAACGGCGAGGTGATTTACGAAAAGTCCACCCGCACGCACATTTTGCGCCGTTCCGAAACCGGATTACGCTATTACCCCATCGCCCGCTTTCACTGGACGCCCACTCACGGCTCCTGCCACGGTTCCGCTCCCGTTACCGAACTGATTCCGAATCAGCGCTACATCAACGCCGCTTACGCGATGGTGATGAAGCACATGACCGACACGGCTTTTTCCAAAGTCATCTACGACAAATCCCGTATCCCCGAGTGGAGCAACGAGGTTGGCGAGGCGATTGCGGCTATGGGCGGCGGAAATGTTGCGGACGCGGTTTCGGTGGTTGGGGTAGGCAAGCTGGAAAGCGGCTATCTCGGGCTGATTGACAGCGTAATCGAAAACACCAAGAGCATGATGGGCGCAACCGATTCCGCTCTCGGCGACGAAGCGGCAACCAACACCAGCGCGATCCTTGCCCTGCAACAGGCGTCTCACATCGGACTGAGGCAGGTCAGCGCGCGGTTCAACCGTTGCCTCGGAGAACTGGCGGAGATCTGGGCGGATATGATTTGTACCTACTCCCCGCGCGAACGGTTGCTTCCCGTGCTTGAAGGCGGCAGTGTAGCGGCATATTCTGCCGACTACCGCCGACTTCGGAACGAACTGCTCCACGCAACCGCCGAAACCGGCAGCATTGACCGTCTGACCCCTTCGGCAACCGTTACCCTGCTGGATCACCTGCTGGACGGCGGGCACATTACGGTCCAACAGTATCTGGAGCATCTCCCCGACGGCTGTATTTCCGACAGGAATGCGCTGATTCGGAGTTTCGAAAAGAAAGGAAAGGAATGTACTGATGAATGAAGAAGTTAAGGATTTGGAAAATCCGACTGCGCTGGACCCTGCGGAACCTCTCCCGTCGGTTGCGGAAACTCGACCCGCAGACCGATGCGGAAGCGAGGAAACGCCTGCTCCGGCTGATGCGTCTGATCCGTCGGCTTCTGCGGCTGGTGATCCTGTTGCTGCGGGTTCTGGTGTTGCTTCGGGATCTGATACGCCTGATTATGCGGAGCTTTCAGAACTCCGAGCGGAGTTGAACCGCCTGCGCGAAGAACTGACGCGAAAGCAGGAGGTCACGCTCCGTCTGGGGCGTGAATGTGCCGAATTCCGCGATCTTTACCCCGATGTTCCCCTCTCGGCAATTCCGGACGAGACATGGGACGCGGTGCGTTCGGGCGTTCCGCTTTCGGCGGCGTTTGCGCTCTCCGAACGGAAACGGGTCCGACTGGAAGAGGCGGCAAAAGAAAGCAATCAGCTCAACCGTTCCCGCTCTGCCGGGGAAGTCTGCCAGGGAGTCTCCGGCTACTTCTCCTATGACGAAGTCAAAAACATGAGCCGCGCGGAAATCCGCGAAAACTACAACAACATTCTGCTCTCAATGCAAAAATGGCATTGACGGCAACTCAAAAACAAATTTTTTATAAAAGAAAGGATTAACCGATATGTCTGTTTCCAGCTTTATTCCCGAAATTTGGAGCGCTTCCATGATGCACGCACTTGACGGCAAGTACATTGCCGTTGCAAACTGCAACCGCGACTACGAGGGCGAAATCAAAGAGAAAGGCAATCTCGTCCACATCTGCGGCATCAGTCCCATTTCCGTTTCCGACTACACCAAGGACACCGACATCTCCGCTCCCACCGCCCTGACCGACTATGTGAAGGACCTGGAGATCACGCAGGCGAAATATTTCAACTTCCAGCTGGATGACGCGGATTTCGTGCAGTCCCGTCCCGAAATGCTGAACACTGCGGTCCACAACGCCGCGCAGGCGCTTGCCACCGCCGCCGACACCTATGTCTACACGCTGATGACCAAGGGCGCTTCCAAAACGCTTGCCTGCACGCCCGCTGCCGCCACCGACCTCATCAATCTGATTATCGACG
>CAKSUH010000049.1 GCA_934500855.1 uncultured Eubacteriales bacterium | reverse complement strand
TTCGGAGGGGGTCCCTTCTCCCTCCAAGCCTCCCTCATCCTCCCCGAACTTCCCCACAGGACCCCGCCATTACTTAGGCGAAAATTTGTTTCGCTTTTTGGATGGGCGGGGTTCTGTGGGGAAGTTTTTTGGGGGATTTCAGGGAGAAATTTCGAAATAGAGAATGCCCCATTCGTCAGGTTGGACGAATGGGGCGTTGTTGTTTATTTTGGGTCGTTCCCGCTGTCAAACATCTGCATTTGTTCGGCGGGGGCTTGCGGGGGACGGTAGGGGATGCCGAGGTGTTCATAGGCGAGGCGGGTGACGCATCTGCCTCGCGGCGTGCGGCTGAGATAGCCGATCTGCATGAGGTAGGGTTCGTAGACATCCTCAAGCGTTACGGCTTCCTCTCCGACAGTTGCGGCGAGCGTTTCCAGACCAACGGGACCGCCGTCGTAAAAGTCGATGATCGTTTTGAGCATCCGACGGTCGGTGTTATCCAGTCCCAAACCATCGATTTCCAGTTTGGTCAGCGCATAGTTTGCAATTGCCGCGTCAATCTCTCCGTTGCCTTTGATCTGCGCGAAGTCCCGCACGCGTTTGAGCAGGCGGTTTGCAATACGCGGGGTTCCGCGCGAGCGTCCCGCAATCTCTCTTGCGCCGTCTCCCGAAATTTCCATACCGAGAATTCCGGCACTGCGGGTTACGATTTCCGCCAGTTCTTCGGGCGTGTAAAGTTCCAGTTTCATCAGCACGCCGAAGCGGTCGCGCAGAGGGGTGGTCATCTGACCCGTCCGTGTGGTTGCGCCGATCAGCGTGAATTTCGGCAAATCGATCCGCAGGCTCCGTGCAGAGGGACCCTTGCCGATGATGATATCCAGCGCGTAGTCCTCCATTGCGGGGTAAAGAATTTCCTCAACCGACCGGGAAAGGCGGTGAATCTCGTCAATGAACAGGACATCTCCCTCGGAAAGGTTGGTCAGAAGCGCCGCGAGATCGCCCTGTTTTTCGATGGCGGGACCCGATGTGATGCGGATATTGACCCCCATTTCGGAGGCGATGATATTCGCAAGCGTGGTCTTGCCAAGCCCGGGAGGTCCGTAAAGAAGGACATGGTCGAGCGGATCCCCGCGCTTTTTCGCGGCGGCGATATAAACCTTAAGAATTTCCTTGGTCTTTTCCTGCCCGATATAGTCATCCAGGTACTTCGGACGCAGGGAAAGTTCGGTTTCCGCATCGTCCGAGGTATACCCGGTATTCATGATACGGTTTTCAAAATCGAATTCGTTTGTATCCATAACAGACCGTCAGTCCTTTCGCCGTCAGTATTTCATCAGGTTTTTCAGCGCCGCGCGGATGATGGCTTCCAGCTCCAGTCGGTCGGTGTCAACCGTTTTCAGCGCCGCCAGAGCCTCGGGGCGTGAGTAACCGAGGACGATCAGCGCGTCGACTGCTTCGCTCAGCTTGCCTCTGCCTGCCGGGGCGGAGGGGGCTGCGGAAATCGCGCCGCCGTCCGGGATTGCACCGCCGTTTTCCTTCAGCATCTTGTCCTTCAGTTCCAGAATGATTCTTGCCGCCGTTTTGGGACCGACCCCGTTCGCACGCGAGATGGTCTTGCGGTCATCGGTGCAGACCGCGAGCGCGAATTTTTCCGGAGAGAGCAGGGAAAGCACCGCGAGCGCCGCTTTTGGTCCGACGCCCGAAACGGTAAGCAACATCCGGAAGGAGAAAAGTTCCGCCTGTGTGGCGAATCCGTAGAGTTCGATATCGTCCTCCCGTACCGCAAGGTGCGTGTAAAGCGTGACCTGCGGCGGATCGGTAACCGAGCGGGGCGGCATGGCTTCGTAGGTCGTACCGCTGACGGTCAGCTTATAACCGATGCCGCCGACATCGACCACCGCAAAGGTCGGCTCCAGACGGACGAGCTTTCCGCTGATATAGTAAAACATAAGAGGTTACTCCTTTCGGGAACGGTCTGCATCCCGCTCCGTTTGTTGCTGCTTTTTGCGTGGGACCGTGGAAACCACGCCGCGCAGGACGGGAACCCGCCGCAGAACGGGGGAGAAGATGAGCAGGGCAAGGAAAAGAAGAACCGAAATGCCCGAAATCGTCAGTCCCAACACCAAGGTTCGCGGACGGTAAACCATCTGAATATCGTGCGTGCCTGCGTCTCCGTCCACACGGAACGCAACCAGCGCGCCGAGTGCCTTCACGGTTTCGACTTCCTTGCCGTCTACGGTGACCTTCCAGCCCGAATCGTAGGCGAGCGTGGTCAGGATCAATTCATTGTCGCGACTTGTGGTCAGCGTGCCGTCGAACGAATGCTCGGTATAGTCCTTGATGAGGAATTGGTCGGACGCGAGGCGTGCAAAAGCGTCCTCGAACGCCTCTTTGTCGATCATGGCAATCGTCGGTTCGGACCTGACACATTAGAGATCCTTTCCTGTCGGCGTCATTCGCAGGGTCAGCTCCTCGCCCTCGGAATGTATGCCGAGCGATACGATCCGAAGGTTTTCGCCGGTTCCCCATTTTCCGCACTCGGTATAGTCATCGGTTGTGTTGTTTGTCAGGGACAGCGTGACCTCACGCGGATATTTGGTGGGCAGATAGAAGAACACCTCGCCGTCTTTCGGCACGGTAAAGCGATAGGTGACAACCGAGGAATCCGAAACACTGCTGTAGCAGGTATGTTTTTCCGCATAGTAGGGCGCACCCAAGCCGATATCGCTCTGCGTGACCTTCACGGGGACAAACAGGTCTGCGCTCTTGTCTCCGAGCATTGCCGCGACCATGGCGTTCAGCCGCGTAAAGGGCGTGTAGTAGGGATCGGTGTACTCGGCATTGCGGATTGTTTCGTCAATTCCGAGTTTGCCGTTGATAAAGGCTTTCAGGTTGTCTATTGCACTTCCGATTTTGCTTGCGTCCTCGGGTTTCTTTTCCTCATCCGCGCCGTCCTTCTTTTCGTCCTCCTTCGGTTCAACAGGCTTGTAGCCCAATTCGAAATCAAGCAGACTGTCGCTCACGCCGTAGGCAAGCGAAAGAGCGTAGGGGTTTCGGTAGGCGGTGTAGCCGTATACGGTATCGGAGCGATAGGCTTCGTACCAATAGACCTGTGAGGCGGAGCCGGTGCCGGAAATAATATATTTCAAGCCGAGCAGGGAATCGTTGATCGGGGTTCCGCCGAGATATTTGGACCAATGCGACATGGAGCTGTAGCCCATTTTGTCAAGAAACTTGATGGTTTCCTGATTGAGCGTGGAGGTTGACCCCGAAAGTCCGCGGATGTTCAGCGCCATGTTGTCATTGAGTTTGCGGTGGATGGTCTTTTCCATGCGGTAAAAGCTCTTGTCGCTTTCCTGCACGGTTTCCACAATCGGGCGCGTGCGGTTCAGATAGTTGTTATAGTAGCTGTATCTGGAGTAAACCACATCGTTATCCAGCGCGGTCATGCACCAAAGCCCGTTGAGGAAGCATTCGATTGCAACCACCGCAACCATCGCCACGCTGATGACCTGCTTGTCTTTCCGCGAGCGGTAAAGTCCCAGCACCGCAAGCCAGACGGCAATCAGAATCAGCGTAAACCAGATGCAGGTATAATCGTTGGGCGCGAGATACTCGTTGTCCGGGTCGGCATACTTCTGCAGAATCACGCAAAGCAGAGCGAGAATTCCGCCCGTCCCCGCAACGGTTTTGAGCGATACGCTGTCGAACTCGTTCATTGCGCGGCAGGCAAGCACCGTGAGAATGAAGCAAAGCATGAAGCTGTAGCGGTAATTGAGCCAGTTCGGGCGCTGGAAGCCGTGCCAAAGCAGGTCGGGAACCGAGAGAGAGAAAGAGGCAACGAACAGAAAGATAAAGAGCGCCGCCGCAATCTTCTGCCGCATGGGATACTTGCGGGAGAGGAAATAGGAGGGAATCAGGAGCAGGGTCAGCACGCCGCAATAGACGAACGGATAACCCGCCGGGCGCACGGTATCGTAGGAGGACGGCAGGAATTTATAGAGCAGATCGAGAATGTCGAAATTGAAACTCCAGACCCATTTGGTTGTGGAGAAAGTACTCTTCCCGAAGCTGAGCGAGTAGTAAGCGCCGAGCAGAATGACCGCCGCGATTCCGACGGCAAGCAGGGACCAAAACGCCACGCGCAAACCGGAGCGGATGAAGTGGCAACATTCGTTGTCCGGGTTATGCTCGCGGTTCTCGGAATGCCCGAAATAGCAGAGGAAAAAGTAAAAGAAGCAGTAGATGCAGACCATGTAGCCGATATAGAAGTTGCTGAACAGGGTAATCGCCAGAGAAACGGTATAGAGGCGGAATTTGCCCTTCTTGATCAGCGCTTCCATTCCGAGCGTGATCATCGGCAACCACATCATTGCATCAATCCACATGGTGTTATGCTGTTGGACAATGCCGTAAGCCGAGAGCGCATAGCAGGTGGCGAATACCACGATTGCGGCTTTGTTCGGCTTTCGGGAAGTCTTGTGCATATAAAGCCCGAATGAGCCGCCGCAGAGCGCGGTTTTGAGCAGGAACAGGAAGAGCAGTCCCTCAAGCATCCGATCCTGCGGGAAGAGCGCGAGCAGATAGGAAAGCGGGCTGGCGAGATAGTAGGCGTAAATGCCGAGGAATTCACCGCCGAGCGCGCGGGAAAAGGAGTAGAGCAGATCCGCGTCTCCGTGAACGAAGTTCCGCAAAGCTTCAAAGAACCAAACATACTGCCCGTTGAGATCGAGAACGAGAACGCTGCCGTCTCCGAGCGGGTAAAGCTCGCGGGAGAAATAGATCAGGTACATGACGACCGCGGGAATGAGCATACAAAGCAGCAGGTAGCCCCAATCGCGGAAGCGGTGCTTTTCGGCTTGTCCTTCGGCGGGCAGAAGCGCTTGTACGGTTCGGTTTACAGGACGGTTCATGGCTTTTCGGTTCCTTTCTGCTTCGTGTCGGCGCACGGAAGATGCTGTTTGATCGCTTTTTCGAGTTTCAGTCGGTCCATGACCATATCGTGACCGCAGGTCAGACACCTGAGCCTGACCTGCGCGCCGACGCGCAGCAACGCAAACCGATCCCCGCCGCAGGGATGCTTTTTTCGCAACACGAGGGTATCACCCGCACGCAAAAGCGGAATTTCCGCCATTCAGACCGCCTGCCTTTCCGTAAATAACAAATTGTAACAAATACAAGATTATTATACCATAAAAAGAAAGCGCTGTAAACCGCAAATTCGCACTTTCCGCTAAAATTTACAATTCAAATGATAATTTGTTTGACATCGGCGGGAGAATGTGGTATAATAGAGACTGGATTATCATAGGGCGGTGAATGCATGAGAATTCTCGGAATCGACCCGGGACTTGCCATCATCGGATGGGGAGTCGTGGAATACAACGCGTCAAAATTTCATACCGTAGCCTACGGCGCTCTGCGGACGCCTGCGGGCATTCCGACAGAGGACAGGCTTTCCCTGATCTGGGACGGAATGCGGGAATTGCTTGAAACCTACCGTCCGGACGCCATGTCGGTTGAGGAGCTGTTCTTCAACACCAACATTACCACGGGTATCCGCGTGGCGGAGGCGCGGGGTGTCATTCTGCTCAGCGCAAGACAGGCGGGGGTTCCCATGCAGGAATATACGCCGCTTCAGGTCAAGCAGGCGGTGGTCGGATACGGAAAAGCCGAAAAAGCGCAGGTCATCGCCATGGTGACGCGCATTCTTGCTCTGCGCGAGCCGCCAAAACCCGACGATACGGCGGACGCATTGGCACTTGCGATCTGCCACGCCCACTGCGGCGCGTCGCGGATTGCGTCTTACTATAACAAAAACACCATCTGAAAGGACAACCGTATGTGGAGCGCGGAAAACTGGAAAGAGTATGAGCTTCTTGATACATCGGACGGAGAGCGACTGGAGCGTTGGGGAAATCTGATCCTCATCCGCCCCGACCCGCAGATCATCTGGCACGGGGAAGCAAAGCATCCCGCATGGAAGCGGGCGGACGGAATCTACCGCCGTTCCTCCTCGGGCGGAGGCGCGTGGGTGAAGAACGACCTGCCCGAAAGCTGGCAGATCGGCTACGGAGAACTGCGCTTTCTCCTGCGCCCGATGGGCTTCAAGCATACGGGACTGTTCCCCGAGCAGGCGGCGAACTGGGATTGGTTCGGCGGACTGATCCGACAGGCAAACCGCCCCGTCAGGGTTCTGAACCTGTTCGCCTACACGGGCGGCGCAACGCTTGCCGCAGCGGCGGCGGGCGCGTCGGTCGTTCATGTTGACGCGGCAAAAGGAATTGTTGCGCAGGCGCGGGAAAACGCACAGCTTTCGGGGCTTGCCGATGCGCCGATCCGCTGGATTGTGGATGACTGCAAAAAATTTGTCGAACGGGAAATCCGCCGCGGCAATCACTATGACGGAATCATCATGGACCCGCCGTCCTACGGCAGAGGTCCGGGGGGCGAGGTCTGGAAGCTGGAGGACAGTGTGGACGGGCTGATTTCGCTTGCGGCGCAACTTCTTTCCGACGACCCGCTGTTCTTTCTGGTCAACTCCTACACCACGGGGCTTTCGCCGCTGACCATGCAGTATCTGCTTGATCTGCGGGTCAGGAGGAGATACGGCGGAACGCTCGAATGCGGGGAGTTGGGTCTGCGTGTGCGCGAAAGCGGCGGATTTCTGCCGTGCGGAGCCTCCTCGCGTTGGTTCCGAGCAAAATGAAAGGAAATGAAGCTGTGTCTGAATCCGAAATTTATATCCATACCGAGCACCTGTCCTTTTCCTATCCGAGCGATGAGGCGGACCCGACCCCCGCGCTCCGCGATGTCAGTCTTGACATCCGCCGCGGAGAATATGTCGCGGTTCTCGGACACAACGGAAGCGGCAAATCCACCTTTGCGAAGCTGCTCAACCTGATGTTGGAGCCGACGGGCGGGAAACTGGTCATCGGCGGAAAGGACCTGTCTCAATCGGAAAACATGACCGAAGAGGAACTGTTTGCGCACCGCCGTCGGGTCGGAATGGTCTTTCAGAACCCCGATAACCAACTGGTTGCAACGATTGTGGAGGAGGATGTGGCGTTCGGACCCGAAAACCTCGGGGTTCCGAATCCGGAATTGCGTGAGCGTGTAGACCGTGCATTGGCAACGGTCGGCATGACGGAATATGCGCATCATGAACCGCACAGGCTCTCGGGGGGACAGAAACAACGCGTTGCCATTGCGGGCGTGATTGCCATGATGCCGGAATGCGTGATCTTTGACGAATCCACTGCGATGCTCGATCCGTCCGGGCGGCGGGAGGTGTTGGACATGATCCGCAAACTCAACCGCGAATACGGCATGACCGTCCTCAATATCACGCACTACATGGAAGAGGCGGCGCAGGCGGATCGCGTTGTTGTCATCAACGACGGCGGCGTTTATATGGACGGCACTCCGGACGAGGTGTTTGCGAGACGGGACGAACTGGTCCGCGTGGGACTGGAGGTTCCGCAGTGTGCCGAACTGCTGCACAGACTCCGCGCGGCGGGAGCGAATTTGGATGTTTCCCACGCCGCAAGCATGGAGGGGTGTGCCGCGGCACTTGCGGAACTGCTTGTAAGGAGCGGAATATCCCGAAAGGATGATTGACCCGAAGATGGAAAAAATCGTACTGGAGCATATTACCTATATTTACGGCGAGGGAACGCCGTTCCGTCAGGTTGCGTTGGATGATGTCAGCATCGCGATCCGGGAAAACCGCATTACCGGGGTCATCGGGCACACGGGAAGCGGAAAGTCGACCATGATGCAGTTGCTCAACGGTCTTGCAAAGCCGACAAGCGGTAAAATTCTGCTGGACGGCTATGACATCAATACCGAGCCGGACGAAGTATACAACGAATGGCGAAAACTGCCGGAATATGCGGGACTTTCCCGCCGGGCGGCAAAAAAAGCGATCCGCGAGGAGATTCAGCGCCGCCGCAAGCGACTCTGCTTCCGTGTGGGATTGGTGATGCAGTACCCCGAATATCAGCTGTTTGAGGAAACCGCCCGCAAGGACATTGCATATGGTCCTACCAATATGGGACTGGATCAGGAGGAGATTGACACACGCGTGCGGGAAGCCGCCGAGTGGTGCGGGATTTCCCCCGACCTGCTGGACCGCTCCCCGTTCGACCTCTCGGGCGGGCAGAAGCGCCGCATTGCCATTGCGGGCGTGATTGCCATGCGCCCGGAAGTTCTGATTCTCGATGAGCCCGCCGCAGGTCTTGACCCGCAGGGCAGGGATTGGATTTTTGAAGGCATCCGCACCTATCGGGAAAAGACCGGTTCCACGGTGGTTATTGTCAGCCACAGCATGGAAGATATGGCGCAGTATTGCGATGATGTGGTGGTTCTCGCCAACGCAAAGGTGATTCTGCAGGGGGATCGCGAGGAAGTCTTTTCACACGGAGACAAACTGGAAGAAAGCGGCTTGGATGTGCCGCAGATTACGCGCCTGATCGCGATGTTACGCAAGCAGGGGTTCGATCTGCCCGCAAATATCTATACGGTGGACCGTGCCTGCGAGGTCCTGCTTGAAAAAACGGCAGGGAGGGCGGCGGAATGAAAAAAATCACTTTCGGACAATACTACCCTGCGGATTCGGTGATTCACCGCATGGA
>CAKSUH010000048.1 GCA_934500855.1 uncultured Eubacteriales bacterium | reverse complement strand
GCCCTCTCATGTTTTTTATGTTCTTTTCTCATTTCTTCTCTTGTCTTTTCGCTGTCAAAACTGCCGTTTTCCTTAAAGAAAATGACCGACTCCGCGTCAATAAAATCGTATTTCAGATACTTTGCCAGAATCAGCGATGACCGATACTCCCCGCGGCTTGCGGCAAAATCCCGTCCCGTATGGTGATTGATTCCGTCGCAGATATACGCCAGTTCCCCCGTAATGTCGTAGTCCAGACCGAGGTCCCGGATGATCGCGTTGTAACGCTCGGCAATTTTTGCGAAATAATCGGTGATGTCCTCCCGCGCCCGCGCCATTTCGTAGCAACGGTAGAGCATATCGGTAACCTTCGTATCGTCCGCATTCCGCTTTCCCGGTGCCGACGCAACAACATATCTGCGCGAAGGGTCCGCCCTCACAATATCGGCAACCCTGCGAAACTGCGCGGCATCCGCCAAAGATGACCCGCCGAATTTGACGGTCTTAACTGTCCCGATTCCCATAATTCTCCTCTTTTCGTGTTGTTTCTACCTATCTATATTCTCATATGTTTCATTATATGCGATTTTCAGCGTTTTGTCAAGAATATTTTTCACCGAACAGATCTTTTTCCGCAAATTTTGTCAGAGTGAACGAATCAACGGCGCAATGCGCAAAAAAATAAATCGTTTTTCCATTGAAAAAACGAGGGAAATGTGCTATACTATCAGCGAATTCAAAGAAAAGGAGTACCGTTATGAAGATTTCCACCAACACGAGCTTTGCCCCTGCCATGTCAACGCTTGCGGAAGCGATCCCTCTCATCCGCAATGCCGGCTTTGACTGCTTCGACCTGTCTCTGTTCGGCATGGCGCACGATGATGACGAATTCAACGGTCCCGACTGTATTGCGAAAGCAAAGGAATTGCGAAAAATCGCCGATGCCTGCGGCATTTCCTGTAACCAATCGCACGCGCCGTACCCGACCTCCCACAGCAGCGATACGCCCGAACACATTCTTGCGAACGAAAAAATTCCCGATCGGCTTCACCGCTCCCTCGAAATTGCGGCTATCGTCGGCGCAAAAACGATTGTGGTTCACCCGAACCAGCATCTGCACTGGAACACGCACCGCGAGGAACTGGCAGAGCAAAACCGCGTTTTTTATGCGTCGCTCCTCCCCTACTGCCGTGAGTACGGCATTCGTGTGGCGGTGGAAAATATGTGGCAATATAACCGCTACGGAAAGACCATCGTCGACTCGGCGTGCGCCCGCCCCGAAGAATTCGTCTCCTACATGAAAATGCTGGACCCCGAATGGTTTGTTGCCTGCCTTGACATCGGACACTGCGTACTGACCGACCACGCCCCCGCCGACATGATCCGCACGCTCGGACATCGCTATCTGCACGCGCTCCATGTCCACGACAATGACGGGCTCGGCGATCTGCACACCCTGCCGTTCCAACCCAAGCACGCGAAAGTGGATTGGGCAAGCGTGACCGACGCGTTGGCGGAGATTGACTATGACGGCGAGCTGACGCTGGAAACCGACTATTTTCTTCAGAACATTCCGCGCGAGTTGCTCCCCGCTTCGCTCTCTTACATGGCAGAGGTCGCGCGCTGCCTCGCAAACGAGGTGGACCGCAAAAAGGCGGCGAAATAAGCCCGAACGGGGATGGATTGGGCGCTCTCAGAATTCATTTACCCGTTTGGTGAGATGAGATTTATCCCCCCTCATCAGTCGCTAACGCGACAGCTTCCCCCCAGGGGGAAGCCTTTCGCAAACGCCTTTCGCATTTTTATAAATAGGGTGAGTGGACCAAAATCAGAAAGACCATTTGCCTCTCTGTTTTGGGTTCTTCTTGCAATCCGTTTGCTCCCCCAAAATTTTGTTTACCATGTTCGCACTGCGTAAAACAGGCTTCCCCTCGGGGGGGAAGCTGTCGCGTTAGCGACTGATGAGGGGGGAATAAAACCGCCCCCCCCAAAAAACTAAAAGTCCCTGTCACCCCTCGATTTTCCACGCATGGGTTTCCAGATCAACGGTCACGCGCGCCTGTCTGCCGTCCAGTTCGCGGGCAAAAGTCAGCGCACGGTTTCCCTGCGCAAGGTTGCGGTAACCGCCCTCGGTCCAGATGCGGTCGGATTTCCGCATCCGGATCAGCGACGCAATCTGCTCGGTCAGCGCGTTCCATTCGGGCGCTTCGGGACAGGGGCGCAGAGCAGAGTCCCCGTCCTCTTTCCGTCCCGTCATTCCCCACTCGCTCCCGTAATAAATCGTGGGAATCCCCGGCTCGGTCAGGAGCAGACCCCACGCGAGCGGCAGGCAATCGGAATCCTTCAGGATGCTTGCAATCCGTGTGACATCGTGATTGTCCAAAAAGGTCAGCAGATGCCTGCCCCGATAGATACACCACTGCTCGGGTCCGAACTGGCGGTTGAGCGAGTAGGAAAGCTCCCAGAGATTCTCCGAATTGATTGCCGAATACAGGCTTTTGTAGTTTTCGTAATTGGTACAGCTGTGGAGCATCCGATCGTTGACGAGCAGGTTATAGTCCCCGAACAGCACCTCGCCGATGAGCGGGAAATCGGGCTTCAGTCCGTCGCAGAACGCGCGCAGGTCAACAAGGAAATCGCGGTCAAGCGAATACGCCACATCGAGGCGCAGACCGTCAATGCCGAATTCCTCCACCCAGAACCGCACCGCAGAGAACAGGTACTCGCGCACGGCGGGATTGCGCAGGTTGAGCTTGACCAGTTCGTAATGTCCTTCCCAGCCCTCGTACCACAACCCGTCTCCGTAAGCATTGTTGCCGTCGAACCGAACGAAAAACCAATCGCGGTAGGACGACAGCTCCCGCTTTTCGAGAACATCCCGAAACTGCGGAAAGCCCCGTCCGACATGGTTGAACACACCGTCAAAAATCACGCGGATGCCGTTTTCGTGCAGGTCGCGACAAAGGGCTTTGAGATCGTCGTTGGTCCCGAGGCGCGTATCCGTGCGAAAAAAATCCCGCGTATCGTAGCCGTGGCGGTCGGATTCAAAGAGCGGCGAAAAATACACGCCGTCCACCCCGAGCCGCTTCAGATGCGGGATCCAGTTCCGCACTTTGTCAAGACGGTGCGCGGGAATTCCGTCATTCTCCGCAGGTGCGCCGCAAAAACCGAGCGGGTAAATCTGATACAGGATTGCTTCATTGATCCACATAAGAATTCTCCTTTCCGAACGGAGCCTCCGACACAAGGCGAACGGGCGGATGCTCCCGATAAGCGGGCAATGTAACCGAGCGGCACCAAAGCGAAATGTCCCGCCGCGCGGGGTCGGGTTCTCCGCCGTAGCGACGGTCGCCGAAGAGCGGCAGACCGCGCGAGGCAAACTGAACGCGGATCTGGTGCGTTCTTCCGGTCTGCAGTCTCACCGCGATCAGCGAGCGGAGGCGACCGTTCTCCGCATCGATCCATGTTCTCAGGACACGGTAGGACAGCGCAGCTTCCTTCACGCCGCCGCGCGTTTTTTTTACCACATAGGATTTGTTCTTTGCGCGATCGTAATACAGCAGGTCGCGCAATTCTCCCGCGTCATTCGCGGGTCTGCCGCACAGGACCGCCGCATATTCCTTTTCCAGTGCGTGCTCCCGCACAAGCGCCGAAAAAAACGCCGCCGCGTCGGGGTTCCGCGCATAGAGCATCACGCCGCCCACGCCGCGGTCCAAACGATACACCGGGGCAAGAAACCCCTCGTTTTCCGCTTTCAGCAGATTGCAGAAACCGCTTCCGTCCGCCGTTTCCTCACTGCAAAGCGCGGGCGGCTTGACCGCCGCAAGATAATCCGAATTCCGAACAAGATATTCCGTCATACCGTTCCTCCGTTCCGAAAGGAGAATTTTCGATGAATGATCGACTGACCGCCGATACGCTGCGCGCCGCACTCGGTGACTGCGCACCGCAAACCGTCCGATTCCGCGAGGTCACGCCCTCCACCAACGATGATGCAAAACGCGCCTTCACGGACGGGCTGAACACCTCCGCGCTGTTTGTTGCCGCAGAACAGACCGCAGGCAGAGGGCGCATGGGGAGGCGGTTTCTCTCTCCCGCAGGCTCGGGAGTCTACTTTTCCCTGTTTCTCCCGCTGACCGAGCCGCCGCGCTCGGTGCTTTACGCCACCTGTGCCGCGGGAGTCGCGGTCCGGCGCGGAATTCTCGCCGCCACGGGGTGCGATACGCGCATCAAATGGGTCAACGACCTGCGTTTTTGCGACCGCAAGGTCTGCGGCATCCTTGCCGAAGCGCCTGCCATGGGAGACCGTTACGGGCTGATTCTCGGCGTCGGCATCAACCTGCGCCCCATCGAATTCCCGCCCGAACTTGCCGAAGTCGCGGGAAGCCTTGGGAATACCGACTGCCCGCGTGCCGGGCTGATTGCCGCCTGCGTGCGGGAACTGTCCGTCATCCTCTCATCCCCTGCCGACGCGTGGTCGGACGAATACCGCGCCAACTGCTGTACGCTCGGGCAATCGGTACGCCTGTTGCGGAACGGTGAAGAATTCGCACGGGGCGTTGCGGAGGACATCCGCGCGGACGGCGCTCTTCTCCTGCGCACGGCGGACGGCGCGCTGTTGCCGATCACCTCGGGCGAGGTTTCGGTTCGATAACAAAGCCGCGGAGGTTACGGGGGCTCCCCTCGACCTCCGCGGTCTTTGTTTCCTACTTATGGTGCAATTTTTGATAAATTATTAACAATATTGCCGGGAGAAATAAAAACCCGTTGTCAGCCCAGCGCTTTGAGTTTCGCGAGGCACTCGGGGCAGATGCGCTTTTGGTTGAAGTAGACCAGATTATCCGCATTGGTGCAGAAAATGCACGCGGGATGGTATTTCTGCAAAATAATGCGATCTCCGTCGGTATAAATCTCCAGCGAGTCACGGGTTTCAATATCCATATTCTGTCTGATTTCCGCAGGAAGTACGATTCTTCCCAGTTCGTCAACTTTTCTTACCATTCCTGTTGATTTCATAGCATTCCTCTCCTTGAAACAAATTCCTTTTTTCGGCAATCTTTCTGCCGACATTCCCATTATACCCTTTATTTTCCTGTTTGTCAAGTACATTTTTGGCGAATTCTGGAATATTTTCAAAAAATATATAAGTTTTTCTTAATTACGGATTTTTGTTCATACATACGCAAGAACAAACGCTGTTTGAAACGCCCGTTGCCCGGCAAATACTTCTTCGAAAGAGAGGGATGCAGTATGATAAAAGGCGCGCAGAAGCAGATGATTGTGGTGCGGACGGGAAACAGTCCCTATTTTGACGAAGCATATTTCGTCCTGCGCAGGGATGTCCGCCCCGAAAAGCAGGAAAAGCCGGATATGCTTTCCGAGGCGAATCGGATTCTTTGCGAAAGCGGAGGAGGCGGCGGAAGGCAAGCCGCGCGGCGGAAACGGGAGGCGCTGTGGGCGCTCTTAGCCTTCCTTGTCGGGGTCGCGGTCGGGATTGCGGTGCGCTTTTTGCTGTAGGACGATCCCGCAGGCTGCAGAGAAAATCGGAAAACCCCTTGACTTTTTTATGAAAACGGAGTATAATAAGGAGACGATATGTGACCGTTTACCGGGAACGCGCGGGACGAGCGCGCATTTTCCCGTTTTGCGAACCTCATAGAGTACGGAAGCTCCCCTCCGCGGCGAAGTGCGTGGTCAGCCGTCGGCAGGAAGCTGTTTCGGGCAATGCCGCGCCATCCGAATGTGCCGTGGTGCACAGAAATTCGGATCGGGCGGTGTTTCCCCATGCGTAAAACCAAACAGTTTAAGGCATCACCGCGCAATTCCGACGGTGCAATTGCGAATTCGGATTTTTCGTCAGACAATCCAAAAATTCGCAGGCTGTAGCCGAGCTACAGGCAAGGATTTTTTGAAGGATCACGGAAAAGGCGCGAGCGAGTGCGCCAATCGCGAATTGCGCGGTATTGCCTTAATTAATAAGAAAGGAAACAGAATGGCAAAAAGACCGAAAAAAGACAAGCCGTCCGGGAAGATCAGAATCATTCCGCTCGGCGGACTCGGGGAGATCGGCAAGAACATGACCGTCGTGGAATACGATAACGACATGGTGATCGTTGACTGCGGACTCGGTTTTCCCGATGACGATATGCCGGGCATCGATCTGGTTATTCCCGACATCACCTATCTCGAAGCAAACAAGGACCGCATCCGCGGCATCCTTCTGACGCACGGACACGAGGACCACATCGGCGCGGTCCCCTATGTCCTGCGAACCATCAATCCGCCCGTTTACGGAACGCCGCTGACGCTCGGAATCATCAAAAACAAACTGACGGAGCACACCCTGCCGTGGAAGCCCGACCTGCGGACGGTCAAGGCGGGGTCGCGCGTCAAACTCGGCGCAATCGAGGCAGAGTTCATTCATGTGAACCACTCCATCGCCGACGCCTGCGCGATCGCCCTGCATACCCCGCTCGGAACCCTGATTCACACAGGCGACTTCAAACTCGACACCACCCCGATCGACGGCGACATGATGGACATTGTGCGCCTCGGTGAACTGGGGCGCGAGGGCGTGCTGATGCTGATGTGTGAATCCACCAACGCGGAGCGCCCCGGACACACGCCGTCGGAAAAGAAGGTCGGCGCGTCGCTCGAGTATATTTTCTCAACCCACGAAAAGAAACGCATTATCATCGCCACATTCTCGTCCAATGTGCATCGCGTTCAGCAAATCATCGACACCAGTGCGCGGCATAAGCGCAAGGTTGCGATTACGGGACGCAGTATGCTGAATATCGTCAGCGCCGCCATCGAACTGGGGTATATGAAGGTTCCGGCGGGCGTGCTGGTCGATATCAACGAGATCAAACGGTACAAACCGAGCGAACTGACCCTCATCACAACGGGCAGTCAGGGAGAGACTATGTCGGCGCTCTATCGCATGGCGTTTTCCGACCACGCGCAGGTCTCGCTTGATTCCAACGATCTGGTGGTTCTCTCCGCCAGCGCGATTCCCGGAAACGAAAAGGATGTGGGACGCATCATCAACGAGCTGTCCGCCAAAGAAGTGGAGGTTCTGCACGACGCGGTTGTGGAGGTCCATGTTTCGGGACACGCCTGCCAGGAGGAACTGAAGCTGATGCAGGCGCTGACCAAACCGAAGTACTTCATGCCGATCCACGGCGAAGCGCGGCATCTCGTTGCGAACCGCAATCTCGCCCGTTACATGGGCATGAGCGACCGCAACATTTTCCTGTCTGAAATCGGCAAGGTGCTGGAAATCGACGCAAACGGTCCGCACTGGGCAGGAACAGTCCCCTCCGGGCGCGTACTGGTTGACGGCTACGGCGTGGGCGATGTCGGAAACATCGTGCTTCGCGACCGCAGACACCTCGCGCAGGACGGTCTGATCGTGGTGGTTGCAACCGTTGATTTCTACAACCGCCAGCTGATCTCGGGTCCCGACATTGTATCGCGCGGATTCGTGTATGTGCGGGAGTCCGAAGAGCTGATGGAAGAAGCCAAGCAGATTGCGCTTGACGCGGTGACCGACGCGCTGGACGACTGGGAGAACTCCGACCGGATGCTGCTGAAAAAACGCGTGAAGGACGATCTGACCCGCTTCCTCTACAACAAGACAAAGAGAAAACCGATGATTTTGCCGGTTATCATGAATGTTTGACCCATTTTCATAAGATTTACACGCTCTCTTCACAGGGTGAAGGTATAATAGCGGTAATATAAACTCTTACAAAAAGGAGATCCATCATGGGAAAAGGAAACAGAAACAGACTTGACCGCATCGACGCGGCAAGCGAACCGAAAAAAGCGCCGCAAAAAGCCAAAAAACGCCGCAAGCCGATGGGCAAAGCCGCAAAGGTCGCCATCGCATGCGTGCTGGCGGTTCTGATTGTCGGCGGCATCGTTGCGGGAGCACTGTGGAACAACGGTGTGTTCCGCTCCCGGACGCCGCTGGTCAAGAGCACCACGGGCGAATACAACCTGACCAAGGCAAGCGCCACTTATCTGCTCTGGGAATCTCAGATCAACTATATGATCAACCTCTACACGCAGTGGGGCATCATCAACTCCACCAATGCGTCAAGTTACTATGCAAATGCACTTTCCAACTACCGTTCCACCTTTGCAACCGAAGAAGCGGTTGTCAAGGCGCTGAACAAGAGCAAGGATGCGCTGACGGGCTATGTGGCGGTCTGCGACATTGCCGACACGCTGGATGTTACGCTGACAAAAGAAGAGATCAAAACCGCCAAGGACAACGCGGTTGCCGCCCTCAATACATGGGTGAGCATTGCGGAGCAGTCGGCGCTCTCTTATCTCCAGGCAGGCAGCAAGGGCAGCGGCGACAACAAGGTTGCCTACACCCAGAAGGACTACCGCAAGGACACCTGCTCCTCGGTCAATGAGTTCCTGAAAAAGTATGTCAGCCCCGGAATCACCAAGCAGGATGTGATGGATGCCGCCGTGATCGCCGCGCTTTACAACAAGGCGCTGACCGAAAAGAGCGATCGGATCGAAGCCTCCCTCATCGAAAACGGCGTGATGAGCACCGAAGCGCTGGAGAAATACCGCGACAACCATAAGTCCGACTTCTTCTCCACCGATTACCTGCAGTATGTAACCGAGGACGCCGAGC